>JAUNJJ010000252.1 GCA_030533325.1 Oscillospiraceae bacterium | reverse complement strand
TGAAGCCGAATCTTATGCAGATGCACAGCTCCTATGTGGTCACAGACCCGAAGGGTTAGATTTTAAGAATACAGAGAAAATAGGTCATTAAAAAATGAAGTGTTTTCTGTGTGTTCTTATTTTTAGCATTATGAAAGGAGCTGAGAAAATGGCTAAAGATAACAGAATAACAGCACTTTATGAGCGTCTGTCTCGTGATGATGAGATTCAAGGAGAATCGAACTCCATAACAAATCAGAAACAATATCTTGAAGATTATGCGGTACAAAATGGTTTCGAGAATATCCGACATTTCAGTGATGATGGATATTCAGGAACAAATTTCAACAGACCGGCTTTCAATGCACTTTTGGCAGAGATTGAAGCCGGAAGAGTTGGAACAGTGATTGTCAAGGATATGTCACGATTTGGCAGAAACTATCTGCAAGTAGGTTTTTATACTGAAATGATGTTTCCAAAGAAAGGTGTCCGCTTTATTGCAGTTAATAACGGAGTTGACAGTGCCAATCCGACAGATAATGATTTTACACCATTCCTGAATATTATGAATGAATGGTATGCAAAAGACACCAGTAAGAAGATTAAGGCGGTATTTAAGGCTAGAATGAGAGACGGAAAACGTGTCAGCGGTGCTGTGCCTTATGGGTATTACAGAAAGCCTGAGGATAAGCAGACTTTGTATGTTGATGAAGTATCCGCTTCGGTTGTAAGACGCATTTTTCAGCTTGCATGTGAGGGAATGGGAGCAACTGCAATAGCAGATACCTTGTCAGAGGATAAAGTGCTTATTCCGTCAGCTTATGCGAGACAGAATCATCCGGAGGATTGCCAGTGTACGAGATACCATGATGCTTATACATGGAATGCAACAACAGTCGGCTATATTCTGAGCAGACGTGAGTATTTGGGGCATACCATTCTTGGAAAGACAGCAAAAGACAGTTTCAAGACGAAACGAAAAAGAGTTGTGAATGAGGACGAGCTGCTTATTTTCTATAATACTCATGAAGCTATCATAGATCAGGAAACTTATGATAAGGCACAGAAAATGAGGAAACGAGTTTCACCTAGACGAAACAGTGAAAAGCCTACGCATAGGCTGTCAGGACTCCTTTATTGTGCGGATTGTGGAAGCAGACTGGCATATATCAATTCACAGTCGAAAGACGGAAAGACCTATGACAGTAATCAGGCATTCCGTTGTAGCCGGTATCACAATAAATATCATTCATGTACCGGTCATTATATCAAGGCAAGTACTGTAGAAATGCTGATTTATCAGGCAACTAAGAGAGTGTCACAGTATGTCCTGAATGATGAAAAGGAATTTGTGGAACAGCTAAAAGCACAGTATCAAATACAGTGTGAAAAGGACAATACCAATGATAAAAAGGAGCTATTGGAAGCTAAGCGTCGCATGATGGATTTAGATGATCTGATAAAGGGATTGTATGAAAATTTCACTTTAGGGCGATTGCCGGAAAGACAGTTCAATCGTCTTATGACAGAATATGACACCGAACAAAGCAACCTAGAGCAGAGAATTTCAGAACTTGAAACTGCGACAGAGCGTATATCCACTAAAACAGTGCAGATTGACAGATTTGTGCGACTGGTTAAGAAGTACAAAGATTTTGACGAACTGACAACACCTATGCTTAATGATTTCATTGAAAAGGTTGTAATTCATGAAGCTGTGGGTGGCAGAACAAAAGACCGCACTCAGCAAGTGGATATTTACTTCAATTTCATTGGAAATTTCGTTCTTCCACTCAGCGAGGACGAAGTGGAAGTCATGCAATTAGAGGAAGCACGCAGAGCGGAAGAGATTGCAGAAAGAAAGAGAAATTCTTCTAAGAAATCTACGCAGAAAAGAAATCAGAAGCGTGCAGAACTCAAGGCAAAAGCAGAAGCTGGAGATTCTGAAGCTATGGCAGAATATAATGCAATCCTTGAAAAAGGTAGACAGAACAACCATAAGAGAGCTGAAAAAATGCGAGAATTGAGAATGGCTGACCCTGAATATCGGGCGAAGATGGAAGAGAAAAAACGCTTGGCTTTGGAAAGGGAAAAGAAGCGTCAGGAGCGTGCTACAAGGAAGAAAAAGGTTGCTTTGGCAGAATTAAAGGAGCAGGCAGAAAAAGGCAATCAGGAAGCAATCAGAGAGTTAGAGGAACGTAGGGCTATTGCTAGGGAGCGTTCTAGGAAATCAGCAGAAAAGCGTAAGCAGAGAGCAGAAAATGACCCTGAATATGCGAAATATTTAGAAGAGAAAAATGCGGAATACAACAGACGGCATACTGCAAGGAGAAAGGAGCAGTTGGAAGCTTTGAAGGCAAAAGCAGAAGCCGGAGATCAGGAAGCACAGAGCCAGCTTGCAGAGCGTAAACAGTATCAGGTAAGAGCTACAGTAAAGAGTTACCGGAAAATGCGTGACGATGCATTAAGCGGAGATCCTATTGCAAAAGAGAGATATGAAAAAACACTGGCTAAGAGACGTGAAGCGTATCATACAAAGAAAAGTGAACAGACAGCCTAAGAGTAAGCATATTATCACGATACATTAGTTGCAGAATTGATGAGAATAAGCGGGAGCGATGCAATTATTGTAATGGACAATGAAGTATGGTATTGTATAGATGGTTTACCAAATCGTTGTTTGGCGATTTGGTAAATCCCAATAAATTAATTTTATAGGGAACAGAAAATTTGAATTTTACGCACAGTTTAAGAAAGCATAAGGAGAGCAGCCAATTCTTG
>JAUNJJ010000251.1 GCA_030533325.1 Oscillospiraceae bacterium | reverse complement strand
ATCGATGAACCTATTGAGATGTTTGACATCTACAAGGCACTGGCAGACAGCAGAGATGAGGGACGTAATGAGGGGTGGAATGAAGGACGAAATAAAGGCAGATCTGAAATGATTGAGGGAATGAGGAAAATCGGTTTATCCGAAGAACAGATTCAGGCTGCTTTAAAAGCTGCTAAAGAAAAATAAATTATCCACAGTTTTTCCCGTACAACTTTTTTCAGCACATAATAAAGAGGCGTAAATCACGCTGTTGCGTGACCTGCGTCTCTTTTTTTGTTTGTCAGCTGTCAAAGTCATATTATTCCTGATACGTGCAGCTGCCTATGATTTTGTATGATTCTTTATTCCGTCTCACTAAGCATAAGCGAAACTTTGGAAATACGTGCTTTATTGATTTTTTTATTAAAATGTTGTACAATAAATTTAGTTCTGCTCTTGGTGATTATCTTAGGTTTGGTTTATAAATTACGACAATATTATAGAGAAACAGGAGTATGAAAAAACATGAAAAATAAATTCGTTTGTTAGTGGTGTATCTTTAAAGAAGAGTGATTAAGATGAATAAAAAAATGATACTTCTATTCGCTATGATATTAATTATCTTTTCAGGATGTAAAAGCAATGAATCGAAATCTGAAACGTATACAGATTCATTAAAGCGAATTTCTATAGAAATTGTCAGATGCTTTGATGAAAAGGATATTGAAGGTTTATGTAATTTAATGAGTCAAAGCTCAAAAGATAAATATTACATCGATACTCAGATAAAAGAAGCATTTGAATTTTATGAGGGAAAATCAACTAAAGCAGTTCCAACAGGCTTTCAAAGAGAAGGTTTGATGAATGATTTTGTTGATGTAACGAGATATTATGATCCAGCAATACATGTTATTAGTGACACTGGAAAGGAATATAGAATTTGTTTTAGATACTATTATGTAGATACAGATAATCCGGATAATGTTGGTCTAACGTTCATTAAGCTAATGGAATTTAACACTGGAGATTTGAATTATATGCTAGCATATATTGGCGGTGATATTGAAAATATTTATCGTGACATGGAAATGCCATTTACCAGAAATCCTGAATACACAAATGCAGTGAAGGAAAATTAATCCTGGTGTACTGACATATTAATATCCTATGTTTCGGACGTCAAAAGGTCATTTTCGAGATTTTTCATTTTTTAAAATGACGTAATTGCGTGGTTTGTAAATTTCTAAAAATAAAAAACAGGCTTTTTACGCTTTAATCATATAATGTTAAGATAAACTACTAAAACGAGGTAATTGTATGAAAGACCAGCCTAAGAATACAATAGAGGAAAGTATATTTTCAATAAAAGTTGTCCTAATTATGTTAATACTATCGTTCACTATTGAGATGATATATTTACTGAAAATAAGCCATGATTTCGTGGGCTATTTTTCCAATTATTTAACTGATATCCCAAATCATTTGTACTTCTATTTTTTTACTTCAATTATTTTAATATTGTATATAAGATATACGATATACAATTATCAAAAAAAAAATAATTTTAAAATTCGGAATCAAACATTCTGGGAATATTCTTAATTCCTTTTCCAATCCAGCAAGAATAAGCAGAATGTATACAGCTTATTACAGTTATAAAGTTCTGCTTGAAGATGACAGAACAATATATACACTATCATATTCAAGTGATATTGTAAGTAAAAAAGGCTTTAGAACTTGTACGGTTTACGAATACAAAGGAAAATTCGTATTCTGTGATTTTAAGTAATTTTTATTATTTCAAGCACAGCTCTGAAGTGATTTTTTCATTTTTGCAGCGAAAATTCATTATCTGAATCAGAGAAAAAATTATAATTTTCGTCTGTATCCTCATCATACACGTATATATTTTCACACAGAATGAGTTATAGTTAAACCTAAGATAATCACCAAAAGCAGAACTACATTTAATGTTTAAATGATTTGCTGATAAGGTATCATTATTTTTTGTCATCTACAGATTGAGGTATGAAATATGATGTTTATAAAAAAATATGAAAGAAAAACAGTGCATAGCATCAAGTTTTGTATGCTTTTATGCATAATATATGAAATATTTTTTATAAATTTATATGTTGACCCGGCAAAAGACAATATAGATACATTAGGCGAATTTTTTCATATGATCACATCGGTTAGCATCGGAATACTACCATTTATTTTGTGGTTGGGTATATTGTTAGTAATAAATCTTTTTTACATTTTGTCGTTATTATGTGCTGTTATTTCAGGAAAAAGATATGAAACAAATATACTGCAGATTGAGAAAATTTACAAGTTGGATAAAAGACTTGACGCAGACTATCGGTTTGTAATTCAACACGTTGATTTCGAAGCTAAGACAAGTGTGCGGTATAGAATTGATAAAGATGGTTTTGAAAAAAATATCCCGATATGATGTGTAGTTACTATTATTTTCTTGGTAAAATATTTATAGTAAAGATATGGTAACACACTACGCATGAGCTTCGTATGTGGTCTAATCGTTGCTCGTTTATGATAACAAAAAGTAAGACAAATTACGATACATGATGAAAAGGAGGCGAAGAAAACTATGGAAAGGATTATCGATGAACCTATTGAGATGTTTGACATCTACAAGGCACTGGCAGACAGCAGAGATGAGGGACGTAATGAGGGGTGGAATGAAGGACGAAATAAAGGCAGATCTGAAATGATTGAGGGAATGAGGAAAATCGGTTTATCCGAAGAACAGATTCAGGCTGCTTTAAAAGCTG
>JAUNJJ010000009.1 GCA_030533325.1 Oscillospiraceae bacterium | reverse complement strand
CTAAGTCATTTACTATAGTAAGTGTTCTCTTTTTAGTATCGTAAGATTTTAAAATACCTGAAATTAATAAATACTGATCATTATATTTTTCCTTTGCATAATCTACGTCCGCATTATTATCTTTAATAAAGGTGTTAATGTCTACTGACTTATATACATGATGAATTGAAGTATCAACAGTAACATTTTTTTTACCCCATCCACATAATTGAATTCCTAAAATTAAAAGCAAGATAACCGTAACATACTTGTTTCTATTATTCATAAACTCACCCCAATTCAAAATCATAATGAACTACTACATTATAATCTTTTCTTAACTTTTCTGTTAAATCAATAACATTCATCAGTACATGATATTCAGCATAGTCATCAGAAACACTAAATTCAACCTTTTCTCTGTTATTATCAATGATTTTGTTTTTAAGACTTTCAGCACTAACTACTTTATCCTGATAAAATATCTGCTCGTTATTAACTCTAATATAAATAATTTCATTTTTACTTTCATTAAATTCTGTAACACTTGTAACAGCTCCAGTACCTGTTACCTCAGGTAAATAAGGTAACGGTTCTCCGGTATTTACAGTTTCATTTGTTTCAGCACCTGGATGAGTTAATGTAATTGCCCTTTCAAAATCTATCAATTTCCCATTATCAAGTAGTTCAACCTTTTTAGAGCCAAATGAACAAAGTGATAAACAATATACAAAGGAAGCTGAAATTATAATAATTTTATTCTTGTTCAATTTCATATTTTAACCCCATATCAGTTTCAAGTAAGTCAACAATTTGATTGACATTTGATTCAATTGCATAACTATCTATAATAATAACTGTATTCTCACTCGAAATATTCTCTAATTCTTCTTTTAATGATTCTATATCATCAAATTTTGTTCCGCAAAAATAATACTCCGTTCCTTTTATAATTATATAATATGAATAAGATAAACCATCCTTAGCAATATAGTTTCCTTCTTCATCAAGTTTATCCGAAATACCAGGCTTATTATTATTCGGGAAAAGCAACTTATGTAACCAAAAGTCATCGCCTCTGGCTGCTCTACCTATATACCAACCTATTAAAACAGTAATAACACCTGTTAAAACAAATAATGTACCAATCTTCACATGTTTTATTCGTTTCTTATGCAAACTTTCTTCAGCTGTTCTTGATTCATTAACCAACTGTTCTCCGTCCATTTCTTTCATTTCTTTTTTAAAAGGAGAAATCAAAGTCCTAAAAACAAGCCAAATACCGAAAATTCCAGAAATGAATCCTATTATAATCAATAATGTGGCAATCATTCGCTCACCTCATCAATATTATTGGCGTTTACTCTTTTTACGAATACATTTTCATATTTACCAGATAATTCATCAACTACTTTTTTTAATGCTAAATGATCCCTGTAAAGTATTTTATCTTCATCAGGATTAAGAGATAAAATAACAGGTATATCTGAATATTTCTCAATATAACTTTCGAGATAATTCGTCAATTCTGATATTGGATTGTCAACATTTGCACCAATCATCTCAATCTCTTTCAAATTTTCATTAGGACATAAAATCGCAATGGTTCTATTATGAATCTGGTTTTCGTCAAATCTAGCGGTCAATGAAATGGTATACACCGAATTGCCTATGTTGTCCAATGTATCAATAATATCGTTATATACATCGATAGTAAGTTCTGCTTCATCAACAATCTTTTGATTTGCTTCAATACGTGCATTATAATCATTGTTATGACTAATCATCAATACTAATAGCAATATAAAAATAACGTCTAACAGAGAGGTTAAATCTATTGCTATATCAATTTTCCTACTTCTACGTCTTTTCATTTAGAATTCCTCCGTATAAATCAAATGGTATATTATACAGAACCTTCGTTATCGCTTTCGATTTTATCTATTGCAACATCAATCCGGTCTATTAACATTGATGGACATAAAGTATCTATAAATTTTAGAATAATCGCAAAAAGAAGTCCATAAAATGTCGTTTCAAGAGCAACATCAAGAGAATTTAAAACATCGCTGCCTTCTGCATTTACTGATAAAATCAATCCAGCAACTGTACCTAATACACCTAATAATGGAAAGATTGAAATTGATACAGCACAAATTGTATGCCAAACGCAAAGAGAATTAAAGATTGATTTAACTTCCTTTATAGATTCACGACCATTTGTATTACTTTCTTTTTGAAGTTTCTCAAGCATTTCCTTAGCTTTTTCCGGAGGAGTATTCGCTGAAATTCGTATCTCTCCAGTTATCCTCCCATCTTTTAGTTTATCGTATACTTTTTTCAACCTCACTCCAATGAATATCAATCCGAAAAGAACAGCTACTCCAAATACTAAAATTACAGAAACACCATACTTGTCAATAAAACTTACTAATCCATTCATAATAATTTTTCCTCCATTAAATAAAAACACCGCAAGTAACAATACCTGCGGTGTAGATTCTAAATTTTAAAACTATTTGACAAATCCCCACAGTCGATATAGTTTCTTTGATATTAAAATGTCCCAAAATCATAATCAATAATTTAAGTATATCATATCACATTTGAAATGTCAAGTAATTTCATAAATTCAAACTTTAAATTCAGAAATAAATTGTTAAAATTAACGGTTTTTCTATCTTTTGATCTTCAAACTTCTTGAAATCATGTTCAGTAAAAACGTATTATAATTTTACAATTCAACGAAGTATCATATATCAACTTCCGACATAATCTTTCTAATCTTCTTAATAGAATTATCATGAGTATAAAATTCAGGCAGCTCACTTTTGGTAGATGGATAACGCTGAAATTCCCTGTCTTTTGTAACATCCACAAGTAAATATGTAAAGTATCTTTCCCAGCTAATGAATTTTTCACTGTAAACATACTTTTCAGGATGAATCACTTTTTCCCATTCAGGATCATTAACGAGTCCGGATTTAAGAATTAACCATTCAAATGATTCAGGAAGAAAAATCGCTATATTGTTCGGAGACATATTTTGTGTCTGTACAATTTCTCTGATTTCCGTTCCGAATGCAGCACCATCAGCTATAATCAGAACCTTTCTTCCCCTATTCTCTAAAAGTTTCTTTATTATATTTGATTTACCATTAGCTGAAATACACTCAATCCCTTTTCCAGAAGTCAAAGCACTGAAAAACTGATATCCGGACTTACTGTCTTCTGTAATTATTACCTCCGGCCTGAATGGTAAAGCACTCTGTTTTGGATCATTATACATACGATTTACAGCCGTATATGCGGGAATAAATTTTTTATTCTTGTTTCCTGATATTTCATAAATTTCATCTACACTAACCGGAAGAGTGCTTAAGTAGGCACGTGTAATAAGCAGAAAATAATCACTGTTACCGTCAACGATTTTGGCAAAATCTTTACTTCTTATGAAGCTGTTATCTTCATCTATCACAATAACAGAGTTTTTGATTTTATCAATTTTCTCCTGCCACTCATTACCATCTATCGCAATTACATCTCTGTCACAAACAACTTTTATACCGCTTTCCTTTCCATATCGGTTATAGTCATAAATCATATCATACAAAGTTGTTTTTCCTCTGCCGCTCTCTCCGGAAAGAATTGTAATGTTACGTTTAAGCTGAAAGTTATATGCATTTCGGATATCCTTTACTGTAACAGACACTATCCCATTCATGATTTATTCTCCCTCAGATATTTTACTCCGGCTTCAAGAAATTCTTCCATATTATGAACAATAAGTTTTTTATCATTTAATACCCTTATCTCAAATTCATCTGAACCAAAATCCATAACATGAAATAAATTAATTGTAAAGTTCTGTGATTTACCAAGTTCTAAAATCCATTTAGCACAGTTATCTCCACAGTTTGAAGCATTAAATACTTTACCCGGAAAATGTTTCATCAGCATTAGTGCTTTAACTCCGCCTGAAAGCTGCAGCGGTGAAATACTGCCTAAAACAGGGCTGGATATAGTGCTGCTGTTTATTACTTCTGATTTATCAATATCAGCTATAATATCTTTTGAAAACTGTTCCGTTATCCAGCTGTCCAGATAACGATGCCTGAAATATACAGAAGTATTATATATAGCATTTTCCTTGTCGCCAAAATATACTCGTAACATTTGATTTCCTCTCTGCTGCTTAAAATTATAATCTTCATTAAGTCCGGTACAGTAAATGCTGTTTTATTATGTGCAGAATACAATGTAATAACCCGCTTTACATTTACACAGCACTTAATTACTTTGTCATACTCATAAGTACAATAGGTTTCGGAAGTTTATCCTATTATAATTATAACACAAGTCAATACAATATATCAACAAAACAATTGCACTGTAATCCAAAGACTTACAGTGCAATTTGCATTTCATTTATATTTTACAAAAAAGAATTTTTCATTTACTATTAGTTTTAAACCCAAATTTCTCCCTCGTTATATCAGAGGTGTAATCCTCACATCAAATACCACACGGCCTATTTTCAGAACAGAACCGCTGAAAAGCTCGGTTTCCTCTGTTACTTCTTCTCCGTCAACATAGGTGTGGTTAAGCGAACCAAGGTCTTCAACATATATTTTTGAATTTCTTGAAAAAATACGGCAGTGCTTCTGGGAGACACTTCTCTCATTGTAGATAATCACATCTGACATCGACTGATTGCGTCCGATAACAGTTTCCTTTGCAGATGAGATCTCAATAACATGCTGAGGATTTCCAGTTTCGGTAAGTGTAATCTTCTGCTCTGTATTTTCTCTGAAAAGTATGCGGGTTGAGACCGTGCTGAGTATCGTACCTATCGAACTGTTTTTTCTGGCAAGGGGAACGGTAACGTGAGGCTGCTCCGCTGCGGTGTTTTTTTCCGGAGATACAGAGTTTTTTTTCTTTCTCAGCAAAACAGCAAATGCAATGGCAAGGGCGACGGCAGCGGCTGAAACAAGGGCAACGAGAGTCTTAAGATTTCTTACTGATTTTTCTGCTATTTCATTTCTTCTGTCACCGGTATCAACTGTTTTTTCAAGTGCAATATCAGCTTCATCACCGTGAAGGCTTATTGATATCCGTTTTTCCCCGCCTGTTCCTATAGCCTCATCGCTAAGCTCCGTACTGAGAAAATATATATCTGACATATCAGAGGCCATCTGTGCAGCTTTTTCGCAGTCGGACTCAGAAGAAACTGAACAGTATCCCAGACATCCGGCAAGAGAAGTCAGATTTTTCTCATACAGCATATCCCCGTCAGTAACGATAAAATACACCTGAATATCACTGCATCTGCCTTTTAGTCTTGTGTCTGCAAGATTTACTTCGGCACTTGAAGTAAATACAATCAGACGGTCAAAAACATTTTCTTCCGGACTATGATAATTTTCCTGATAGTCAGAAAGTAACTGGTACAAATCCGCCTGTTCAGATACTGGTTCTGTGTTCTCGGCGGCATCCAGTATTTTCATCTGATTTGATGTAAGAGTGCAAAGCTGTTCTGTTCCATCACCTGTGAATGAAAAAAGTCTGAACAGTTCATTTTCTCCCGACCGGGAAAGAAGTTCTCTGAGTATTCCGGAAGACAGGTTTTCCCCGCCGGGACTGATCAGCACTGAAGTATGTATCCGGTCTCCCTCATCAGTTTTCCTGAAATCGGTTAATTCTGTTTTTGTTCCCCCTGCATTAATATCCGATACGCTGAGGTTATCATAAGGAAGTTTTAAAAAAGCTGAAAAATGATTTTCACTGTACCAGCTTTTAATTATTTTTCCCTCTGCCGCACCCACCGTAACCGGAGCAGAAAATACTATCACTGCAGCCAGTGCAGCCATCAGCCTGTTCCTCATCTCTTCTGCTCCTTTGAAATTTCACTTATCACAAGCCTGCTCAGTTTGTCCTCATGCTTAAGGGCATGGGTAAAGAGCAGTTCACCTTCATCGTATTCTTTTGCTTTTTCAACAATGACATCGCCGTGCTGTTGAAAAATGTGTTTTCTGAGGAGAGTTTTCACACGTTCCTCCGTCTCTTCGTATTCCGACACAGCCTTTTCTGTCAGTACAGCAGCCTCTTCCGCAAACTCTGCCTCCTCAGAAAGTATTTTTTCTGCTTCAGAAAAATTTTCTGATATCTCTCCGGCAGCTGCCGCACGTCGAATGGAATCCGCATCAGAGCGAAGAGATTCCGATAATCTTCTGAATCCGGAAATGCATTCTTCCGCATCAGAACAGTTAAAATTAATTCTTTTCATATATTCCTTTCCTGCTCAGAACGACAGTTAAAATGAAAAATCAGAAAGTTCACTCCTGTGTGTATTTTCTGCTCCCTCCGGAGTTTCACGAAAACTGTCTGTTTTCTTTTTTATATACTTTATGGAATCGTCAAATGAACTGCAGAAAAGGTTCGCAGCCTCCGACTTCCAGTTCTTTTTTATCTCATCATTTATCAGCTGAAGTTCGCTGATTATCCTCTCAAAATTTCCGTATCCGTTCATAGTATCCCACCTGAAGCAGAAGAAATCCTGCTTTCACATTCACGGTATTCACTGCATACTTTTTCAAGCAGCTCTGAATACTCCTTTATTATTCTTCCGCACTGTATCATCTCTTCCCTCTGTTTTTCAGAAGAAATTTTCTCCGCTTCCGAAATCCACTCTTCGCTGCGTTTTCTCAGTTCCGATGAAGCATTTTCCATCGCCTGAGGAGAAGCTAAAATATTTGTCATCATTTATTCTCCGTTTTTTCTGATTTTATCAGTTCTTCATGCAGATCTGAAAGTCTGCGGTACATCCTGCCAGTTCTCTGAAGCAGGATATCAGAAAGTGCTGAATCACTGCTTTCTGACAGAATTTCCATAAGGGCTTTTACCTCTGCAATACGATCTGCAATACTGTCTGCAAGTTCATTAATCCTCATTTTCCGCTACTCCTATATCAGCATCAGCCTGCTGCCGCTGCATATCCCGCATTCTGAAAGACTGACCTCCGGATCAAGAGGCAGCTGTGATGTATCGGTAAAAAGATACATGCTCTCTTCGTCAAACTTAAAGGACTCCGCTCTCTCAAACTGAATTATTTCCTCAGAAATTTTTTTCGCTGCATCACCGGCTCTTATATCATTATCCAGAACAAAATCATATTTTCCCGGGAGAGCCGGACAAAGCACTTCAACTGTGATTTTCTTACTTTTCAACCCTGACCACCTCAAAAATTTCAGCTAATTTTTCTCCGTATATTTTACATTCCGGGCCTCTTACCGATACATATTTTCTGCCTGAAATATCTTCAGAAAGTTCTCTTCTTTCTTCATCGGAGACCGCCGTTCTTATACGGTACTCTGTTTCAAAACGCACAGATATGATTATCTCATCCGAACAGTAAATCCATTCACCTGCATCTTCACAGACGAGAACAAGTTCCGAATCAAACATCTTTTTTATTATGTATGAAATGCATCTGTCCGGAATTATTTTTTCGCCGCATACCATTGCGAAGCCTTTTTTATGAATACTTTCCGCAATACTTTCATATTCCTCGCGGCTGATATATACATCTCCGAACTTCTGTTCAAGTGCATTTATATCACCCAGAAGATCAATAAGCAGAACCAGTTCTCTCTTTTTCATTCTGTAGCAAATACCCATATGTCCTCCTTATCATCCTCTTATTGACCAGCTTCTTACTTCCTGAATATAGTTTCTCGAAAAGAAGAGCTTGCTGTCATCATTAAGAACTATCTCCCTGGTATTGAAATCAATGCTTTTTATGTAGTTGCCGTTTATCACTATACTTCTGTGAATGCGCACAAAACAGTCAGGAGCTTCCTTCATAACAGCATCCAGCGAATCATAAAATTCATAGGTCTGGGACTCTGTATGAAATGTTACCCTCTTGCTCTGCACCTCTATCATCATTATATCTGAAAATGCAGCGCTGTACGTAATGCCGCGTATCCTGAAAGAGTACTCTCCGCCGGATGTATTATGATTTCTCATATAATCAGTATAAATTTCATCTATTATCCTGCCGATGCGATTCTCATCAAAACTTTCAAGAAGAATTCCCGAAGGTTTTACAGAAGGGTTTACTGCGTCAAACATTTCCTCCGGAGTACTCAGAATCAGCACAATATAGTTATGATTTTCAGAGTTGTTTATACTGTCGGAAATCTTTTCAAGACTGCCGTCCCTGTGCAGCATAAAAACAGCTTCATCTTCAAGTGAATACAGAATATCAGCAGTTTTTTTCTCATCATTAAAACAGCTGCCGACAAATATTTTCTTCCCGGAAGATTTAATGTATGAGTCGCAGCGGCTGCTGAAATCTGTCGCACGTTCCTTGTCATGGTTATATACAAACAGACTAAGCATCTCGTCCTCCTTCACTGTTTAATCTGAATTTCTCCAGAGCACTGTACTCTCCGTTTTCAGTCTTCCCGGAAATAAATCTTATGCCAAGACCTTTACCTCCGTCAAGAAATTTTTCAGTTATATTTTTCATATCTTCTCTGCCTTCTTCATATATGCAGGCACAGAAATCCCCGAAGCTGCAGAAAACCACATCGATATCCTCACCTTCATATGTGCCGGATATTTTTCTGCATGTGCTTCTTTCCTTAAATATCCGGCTGAGTTTTAAAAGAAGTTCAAAAGCTCCTTCAGAACCGTAATACCATAAAGAATTTTCAGTTTCTTCTCCCTGTATCTGCTCTGAAGGGCTCCATACAAATGTTTTTCTGCAGAGCGAATTTTTCTTTATAAAATCCATGTACTGAATTTCATTTTCCAGATTTTCAAAAACGCAGAATTTTTCGTCCGGCTTTTCTTCAGCGGAGCTGTATGCTGATTTTATCTTTTCAAACCACAATGAAAGCTGCTCTGTTCTCTCACGTCCGGAGCCGCTGCAGCAGACTGCTGTCTGGAATTCAAGTATCCTCCTGTCCTGTCTTAAAAATCCGCAGCCTGTATTCAGACGAAGTTCCGTCTGAGGTCGAATTCCCAGCAGCTCGGTGTACTCTGTCTTGTCATTGAGTGCCAGTGCAGCTGCAGTACGGAAATTCTGACGTGTACGCATCTTCATATCGGAAAGCTGCTTTACTGTGACAATAAAGTAAATACCGTACTTTGCAGATTCCCCGGATAACAGATTAAACTTTTCCTCGTATGCCGGATAGATTTCTCTGAACAGATAGTATCCGTCAAGCATAATTATCTCTGCACAAAGGTCACTGCACTGTTCCCTGTACTCATTGAAATCAGCAGAATTCACATCTGCAAAAAGCTGTTTTCTTTTCTGAATCTCCCCTGAGATCATATCGAAAAATTCAGACAGTTCATACTCATCAGGAGAAGAAAGAATTTTTCTGCACTGCGGCAGCTTTGCGAAAACTGAAAAAAGTCCTCCGGAAAAATCAATGACAGAAAACTTAAACATCTCCGGTGAATAATTATCTGCAAGTGAGCAGAGAGCTGTGATTAAAAATGTTGTTTTTCCGCTTCCGGACTGCCCTGCAAGAAGAATGCTGCAGCATTCATACAGATCAAACTCTGCCGGATAAACAGACTGATTTTCAGGATCATCGGTGAGTCCTGCTGTGAAAACAAGGGCATTTTTTCTCTCCCTGAGACTGTATTTTTCCGTAATATCTGAAAGATACGGCATAAGAGGAAGAGGCGGCTTCCACAGTTTCTGAGCCGGTTTTATCCCGTTTTCAAAGCAGTATGAATTTATCATGTTTTTAACCGCTTCAAGCTGGGTAATACGGTTTTCTTTTTTCGGACTTGTTTTAGCAACTGCTGCCGAACCGGTATCACGTATCATGCGTACTTCATATTTTCTGTCTGACGTATCATAATCAGCACCTGAAAATCCCGTCTGGACAAGTTCATAAATCTCATCATTTCCAACCTGAACCCAGGCACGTCCCGTAACTGTAATGTCTGCAGCGTCAGGGTGTCTGAGCATTCCGATACTGTCTGACCTGTCCTGAACCTTAAGACAGATACGGAAGCCCGAGTTACTCCATATTTCCTCGTCAACAACACCTGAGGGTTTCTGGGTTGCAAGAATAAGATGAATTCCAAGACTTCTTCCAACACGGGAAATACTTACAAGCTGACTGATAAACTCCGGGTTCTCTCTTTTAAGCTCTGCAAATTCATCACAGATAATTATAATATGCGGCATAGGTTCATCTGTCCTGCCGGCACGGAACAGCTCCATGTAGGCATCAGCATGGCTGACTCCGTAATTTCTGAATACCGTCTGTCTTCGTTTTATCTCGCTTCGCAGAGAGATAAGCACACGTCCGACCTGATTGATATCATCAGACAGATTTGTAAGAACTCCTGCAGTGTGGGGAAGGTCTTCGAAAACACCGGACATTCCGCCGCCTTTGTAGTCGATAAGGACAAATGAAATTTCATCAGGGCTGTAGTTTAAGGCAAGTGAAAGTATCATAGTCATTATAAACTCTGACTTTCCCGAACCTGTTGTACCTGCTATGAGTCCGTGGGGACCGTGCTTTGATTCATGAAGGTCAAGACAGAAAGGAATATTGTCTTCTCCGAAACCAATGCATGCTCTTATTCCCTCTGAAGCTTTCATATCAGGATATCTGTACGCCGGACTTATGCTTTCTGCTTCCTCAGCACCGTACATCTCAAGGAAAGTAAGTTTTTCAGGTACCGGAGCAGTATATTTTTCACTGTCAGATATCCCGGCTCTGAGGCGGGCATAGGAAAGTGAATTTTTATGCTTTATCAGATCAGGTTCACCGATGTTCATCCTGAAATTTGTTTTTCGTCCTTTTATGCTAAGTACTTCCGAATCTGAATTCTCCGTAAAAACAAACGTAACTCCGAGATTCTCACTGTTTCCGCAGTATCTCATAACCGGATCATCCCTGAATATTTTTTCGTCCGTGCAGAAAACAACAATATGAGGTGAAAATTCCTCTGTAAAACCGTTCTTTCTCTTTTCGTTTCCTGAACGAAGAATACTGTCGAGTACGGACAGAAGATGAGGGTACGACGTTTTTTCACAGGCAGTATATCTGAAAGATCTGTCTTCAGAATATACATGAGGAAGCCATCTGAAAACTTCATAACAGCTTCTGTATTCGCCGGTTGAAAACAGCATCATCTTCACTTCCCTGCAGTCATGAAATGCTGAAATCTTAACTGCACAGGCTGTTATAAATTCCGAAACAGTTTCCGGATTTCCGCTTATCTTCAGGATTTTTTCATTCTTCAGGTCAAGTATCTGCGGAACATTCCCTACAACTGAAAAATCCTCTGCAAGTGCTTTTGTCTCACTGCTGCACTCGCCGTTGAACTGTATGTATTTTCTGAAATCCTCGTTTCCTTTTCCAATGGTTATTTTCAGAAAATCTTCACTTCCGAAGTCACGGATAATCTGTTTTCCTTCCCTGTACATGCTGACAGCCCTGTCTGCAGATATATATTTTTCCTCAAGAAATGCTCTTACCTGATTCTTTTTTTCTTCCGCTTTTATCCGGTAGTTTTCAAGATGTTTTTCTATCATCAGCTTCCTCTCAGCAGCATTTTTCTTTTCTGTAATCGAATATGCCGCCTTTTCCGAAATATACCACAGAACTGAAACGGCAGCACTTCCTCCCGCAAAATACGCAGAAAGCACAGGCAGCGAAACAGGGTGTGTAAATGCATATGCCCCTGATAAAACTGCAGAAGAGGGCACAGCGGCTCTGAGTATTCCGGAAAAACTGTGCACTGATTTTTCAGCTTCAGGGATATTTAACGGATATATCATTACCGGAGAAATATCATAACCCGACGAACAGTCACGGACAATATCCGCCGGCTCTGTTCTGATTCTTCTGATATTTTTTTCAGTGCTTAACTTTTCAGCTTTTTTTAAAGATGATGTGATATTTTCATTT
Source organism: Oscillospiraceae bacterium (assembly GCA_030533325.1). Lineage (GTDB taxonomy): Bacteria > Bacillota > Clostridia > Oscillospirales > Ruminococcaceae > HUN007. The sequence continues at coordinate 47,235 of JAUNJJ010000009.1, read as the reverse complement.
TCATTTATCGCAATTATCCCGCCGAGAAAAATAATCTTTGCTCCGAAAATCCATACGGAGTCAAACATCTCAAGTCTCTGTTCCTTCATTTCTCCGGACAGTCTTATACCATTTACGAAAGTTCCGTTGCTGCTGTGGTCTCTGATTACAAACTCATCATTTACCTTTACTATCTCTGCATGGCTGTGACTTACAAGTTCACTGTCAGTTACAATATCAGAGTCTGCAGCCTTTCCTATTTTCACTCTGTCCTTAATGCGGTATTTTTCAAATCTTCCGTTCATCTTTACCGCAATCGCAGCAGCAGTATGCACCGTTCCCTTTATACTGAACTCCACTGCCTTCCCGTTTTCAAGCCTGTCCGCTCCTGATACTGATATCATTTCATCAGACATCACATGCCACACATCTCCGTGACGCTCAAACGAAATAAAACAGTTTTCCTTTTCCGCTTCTTCCGATATGTCAATCCGGTATTTTTCTGCATCTCCTGAAGGGAGTATATACTCTTTTATTTTTTCGATAAAATTCAGATATATAGTATAATACATTTTTTCTTGCTTTCTGATTTTTATTTCCCGGTATCATAAACATTCATTATCAATTATACCACAATATTATTTATACCGCAATTATACTGTTTATATAAATCAGTGTGAAATTTTATTTCTTTTTGGGGGTTTTTATGGATTTGGGAGAAATGTGCCTTGCATATCAATTTTTCTGATACGCACCTGATTTCTCTTTAACTAAGAATTGCCAGAGACGCAGAGACTAAAGCCAGAGACGCAGAAGCTGAAGCTAAAAACGCAAAGGCCGAAGCTGCGGAAGCGAGAAGAAATGCTGAAGAAGAAAAAATCACATTCATCAGAAACCTTATGAAGAACGCTCACATGTCTGCTGAAGAAGCAATGGAAACAATAGGAATAAGTACTGATGATTTTCAGAAATATTCAGATATACTGTATAGCATTTAAAAACTGAATACTTTTTTCATTTAATCGGTTAAAATCCAAACAGCTTATATAAAATATAGTTAATCCATAATTATTTTTGGCATTAACTATATTTTTTTTATAAATTCAAATTAATATATTGCAATGTTAGTTATTATATGCTATAATTTTATTCAGATATCTATGTATTTTTAGTGAATAAATCAATAGTTGTGTAAAGTAGAAAAAACAGTATCAAAATACTGTTTTAAAAAAGAAATTGAATTAATAATGGAGGAGTATTTAAAATGAAAAGGTTAGCATTGTATGTGTCATCGGTACTTACAGCTGCAGCGGTTATAACAGGTATTACTGCTGTACCGGTAAGTGCGGATAATCCGATTTGTCAGACTGCGTTTACGCCTGATCCGGCCCCTATGGTTTATGAGGATACGCTTTATGTGTATACTGGCCGTGACAGAGACGGAAATAATGATTTTTACTACATGGACGGTTATCAGGTGTTCTCAACAACTGATATGCAGAACTGGACAAATCACGGCTGTCTTATGGATAAGTCAGTGTTCTCGTGGGCTAAGGAGAATTCACTCTGGGCTTCACAGTGTATTGAACGCAACGGAAAGTTCTACTGGTATATTACAGCTGAAAACGCATCAGGCGGCGGACGTGTAATCGGTGTTGCTGTGGGCGATTCTCCGACAGGTCCTTTCAAGGACGCACTCGGCAAGCCGCTCGTAGGACCGAACTGGGACTACATAGATCCTACGGTTATGATTGACGATGACGGCCAGGCATGGCTTATGTTTGGTAACCCTACATGCTATTATGTTAAGCTCAAGGAAGACATGATTACACTTGACGGTGAGATTAAGAAGTTCGATATGACGCAGGAAGCGTTCGGACCGAGCAGCAAAACATCGTCATACGGTGAAGGTCCGTGGATTACAAAGCACGGTAATCTCTACTATCTTGTATATGCTGCATTCTACGGCAGTGACGGCGGCGAAAGTATGGGATACTCCACGGCTCCTACCATCACGGGTCCATGGACATACGGCGGACAGATTATGAAAACTCATAACTGTTTCACTACTCACGGCGGTATTATAGACTATAAGGATCATTCATATTTCTTCTATCATAAGAACGGAATACCGGGCGGCGGTACATTTAACAGAAGTGCTGCTGTAGAAGAATTTTCATTTAACCCGGACGGCTCCATCCCTCTCCTTACAATGACAGACGAGGGACCTGAGCAGCTTGAATACCTCAACCCTTACAAGAGAGTTGAAGCAGAGACCATTTGCTGGAGTGAAGGTATCAAGGTTGAGAGAAATAATGACGGCAGCGGAGCATGCATCGGAAATATAGAACCGGGAGACTATATCAAGGTTAAGGGCGTTGATTTCCGTGAAGGCGCTGAAACATTTACAGCAAGTGCTGCTTCAAATACAAGCGGCGGAAAGATTGAACTTCACCTTGACAGCAAAACCGGCCCTGTTGTAGGTACTGCAACAGTCTCAGGAACAGGCGGATGGCAGAAATGGGAAGAAGTAAGCGGTACAGTTAAGGGCGCTGAAGGTGTTCATGACCTTTATCTTGTATTTAACGGTGACAGCGGTTTCCTCTTCAACGTTGACTGGTGGCAGTTCGGATCAAGCAAGGTTTCAGATTTACCTAGTGATTCTGATGATGATAACGGTTATATCTTCAACAGCACTTTTGAAAAGGGTTCAGACAGCTGGACCGGAAGAGGCGGTGCTTCAGTATCTGTAACATCTGATAACGCATACAGCGGTACAAAAGCTCTGTCTGTTTCAGGAAGAGATGCATCATGGAACGGAGCTCAGAAGGTTCTCAGCTCATCAAAGTTCAAAGCCGGTGAAAAATATGCCTTCAGTGTAAACTTTGGCAGCAAAGCAGCAAAGGATGTAATTGAATACAAACTCACACTCCAGTACACAGATGCAGATGGTGAAGTTTGCTACGACAAGATTGCTCAGACCTTTGCAAATCCTGGTGAATATGTTCAGCTTTACAACCCGAACTACAAGATTCCGGACGGCGCAACAAGCCTTTACCTGATTGCTGAAACTACAGAAGAGACCTGCGATTTCTACATTGATGATGCAATCGCAGCTCCTGCAGGTACAGTCATTGAAGGACCGAAATCAGATGCAGTATCACCTACAGATATTAAGGGCGACATCGATATGGACAGCAGAATTTCAGTTGCTGACCTTGTTCTTATGAAGAACGGTATTCTTAACGGATTTAAGAGTAACTCCGCAAAGAACAACGCTGACGTTGACAACAGCACTGAAACAAATGCAGCAGATGCACTCTACCTGCAGAAATACCTTCTCGGAGTACTTAAGGAATTCCCTGACAACACTCCGCCGGAACCGGAAAAGCCTGCCTTTAACTACAGTGCAAACCTTGCTTTCAAAGAAGCTCCGGGCAACTACCTCAATCCGATAAACAACGGAGGAAAGGTAATAAAGGAAACATATACAGGTATCAACGGAGGCAACACTCTTAATGTATACCTTCCTGCAGGATATGACAGCAACAGGAAGTACAACATTTTCTACCTTATGCATGGCGGCGGCGAAAACGAAAACACTATTTTCAGCGATGATGTTAAGATAAACTACATGCTCGACAACATGATTGCAAACGGTGATATCGAACCGATGATCGTTGTAACACCTACATTCAACAAGTGTTCAGCTGAAACAGTATGGAAGGAAATGAAGGAAAGTATTGTTCCTTTCGTTGAAGGAAAATACTCAACATACGCTGAAAACACAACACCTGCCGGTCTTGAAGCTTCAAGAATGCACAGAGCATACGGCGGATTCTCAATGGGCGGCGGCTCAACCTGGAACGTACTTATCAACGACATTGACTACTTTGCTTATCTTATGCCTCTCAGCGGACACTGCTGGGGCGGTGCTGACGCAGTATACAATGCAGTTAAAAATTCAAAATACAAGGATTCCACATATATCCTTGCAGCTACAGGCACAGAAGATATAGCATACGGAAACATGGTTCCTCTTATCAACAGTCTTAAGTCAAAAACAGATGTATTCAAATACACTTCAGACTTCTCAAAGGGTAACTTCTACTTCCTCGAAGCCCCTGACAAGACACACTGGTGGGGATTTGTAAGACATTACGTATACGATGCTCTTCCATATTTCTTCCACGAATAATACGGGATGAACTTATACAAAAAATAAAAATCTCCGCAGAGTATTTTCTGCGGAGGTTCTGTTATTTTACGGCTTTCTTTCGTTTTCTTTCACAAGAATGAAAGAAATTTATTACCTGCGGTCAACCCGGATTATTTACAAATTCCAGCGATGGTGTTACAATACCCAATAGATAATAATGATAACAAGGTAAACACCAAAAAATCCCCCTACAACTGCGAAATGTAGGGGGATTTTATTATCTGTTTAGAAAAGCTGTCCCGGAAGTTTTAATTTTTCCTTCTTCGGAAACTGCATATCAAATTTTTCTGCTTCAGCCTCATCGACGAAGTATCCGGCCGGGGTGGCGTATTCACCTGAAATACCATCAAGATATCCTTCGGTCAGCTCTCTGCAGAGGAAAAATGATGCATCTTCTCCCTCCGGAAGTCCGTGGTAACGGATACCGTATTCACTGGCATACTTAAATCCGCTTCTGCCATAGAAATCAATGTTTCCTTCAAAGCAAAGCGCACCGCAGCCCATCTCTTTTGCTTTTTCAAGAGAATAGTCAAGCAGTATCTTTCCGTATCCCTGACGCTTAAGTTCCGGTGCAATGCAAATCGGACCCATTGTCATAATCGGAATATCTCTGCCGTCATCAGCTTTGATAACCGCTCTCATAAAAATGTTCTGCCCGATAATCACTCCGTCCTTTTCCATGACAAAGTCAAGTTCCGGTACGAACGCCTCGTCATTTCTCAGCTGATTCAGCACATAGTGTTCCAGACATCCCGGACGGTAAACGTTCCAGAAACTTTCTCTTACAAGGTTTTCTACCTCACGGTATTCTTCTTTTCTCTCCAGACGAATTATTATGTTGTTTTTATTCATTGTTTTTTTCCTCCTGAAATTTGTCAACTCAAATGCATCTCTGCGGGAGGTTTGTTCCGATTGCTGCAAGCCTCCCGGTTATGCCACAATCTCCATTGTTCTGCTGATTTTTTTCAAAAAGCAAACTCCTTGTTTTAAAGATTTAGTAAACGCAATAAACTGCGTTCACTATATTTATAGTCAGATCACAGATCTGATTAACTTAAGTAAAGTATGTAAAAAACGCCTCAGACTGTAATCAGATATTAGCCTTGATAGCCTGTGCAAGCTGGTCAGGACATGATGTGCCCTTGCCGTTGCAGTTTATGCTCTCAAGTCTTGAGATAACTTCTTCAGCCTTCATTCCTTCAACAAGCTTTCCGATTCCCTGAAGGTTACCGTTGCAGCCGCCTGTGAACTTAACATTTTTAATTATACCGTCCTCAAGATCAAAATTAATGTTTCTTGAGCAAACGCCTCTTGGTGTGAAATTTACGTTCATAATTTTTTTACTCCTTTATCATTTTTTAAGAAAACAGGTTAGTTTTCTGTTCCTCTTTTATTTGAAAGTTTTATTATCCTGTCGAGATTTTCCTTTGTGGTTGTACGGCTTCCGAGATATGTCGGCTGAGCGTTGTAAAGGCCATGGAAATCAGAACCGCCTGTTACGATAAGATTGTATTTTTCCGCAATCTCAAACAGTTTCTTCTCCGTTTCCGGAGTTGTTGTATAGTGACCTATCTCCACTCCGTCAATCTTACCGCCTGCTGCAAGTTCTTCAAGCAGTTCAATATTGTCATACTGTGCAGGATGAGCCATAACAGATACTCCCCTGGCTGAACGTATAAGCTCAAGTACAAACTTCACATCAGGATACTCACGTTCAACAAGACATGTTCCGTTTTCAAGATTGAAAAGCTCATCGTTAAGCTTTCCGTAAAATTCGAGTGCATATCCGTGTTCTATCAGAGAACGCATTATGTGCTGCTTGAAAATACTCTTGCTGCCGGTAGCAAACTTGAGTACACTTTCCGGTGTTATAGGATAGAGTTCACTAACCTTTTCAATCATTTCCTTCGAGCAGGATTTTCTTATCTCACAGCATTTGAGACAAAGCCCTTCAAGCCTGTCCGGTTTCTTTGGAGCATAACAGAGAATATGTACTTTCCGGTTTCTCTCCTTGTCCCAGGCAGACATCTCAACGCCCTGAATCAGTTTTACTCCGTATCTTTCAGCCAGTACCTTAGCTCTTGAGTATGAAGCAAGCGTATCGTGATCGGTAATTGAAAGAACATCTATTCCTGTTCTTTTTGCCTGTGTTATCACTTCCTCTATACCGAATGACCCGTCAGAAAGCGTTGTGTGGCAATGCAGATCTATTTTCATTTGTATTCCTCCCCTGCAGATAATCTATGTATAATAATCTATATGTAAATCGCCCGATTAAAATTCCAGCAAGATAACAATATAAAAATTATACCATAAATCCATGAGAAATGCAAGAGTTTTTGTGCAAGTAGCACGGAGGAATATATATCCTGACTAAAACAGCCCTGCAACTAATGTCACAGAGCTGTATGTTGTTTATATGAAGTAATTACTGCTTCTTTGCTTCGATATCAGCAAGAGCGTCCTTTCTTGAAAGGTTGATTCTGCCCTGATTGTCAATTTCCATTACCTTAACAACGATTTCGTCACCGATGGAAACAACGTCTTCCACCTTTTCAACCCTTGACTTGTCAAGCTTTGAAATATGAACGAGACCGTCCTTTCCAGGAGCAATTTCAACAAAGGCACCGAACTGCATGATTCTTACAACCTTGCCCTTGTAGATAGCACCTACTTCAGGGTCATTTGCAATTGTCTTAACAATCTGAAGAGCCTTTTCTGCCTTGTCGTAATCAATACCTGAGATAAATACTGAACCGTCTTCTGAGATGTCAATCTTAACTTCGCATTCAGCAGAAATCTTCTGGATAACCTTTCCGCCCTGACCGATTACTTCGCGAATCTTGTCTACAGGAATCTTTGTCTGAAGCATCTTAGGAGCATACTTGTTTACCTTTTCTCTCGGAGCAGGAATAGCCTTGAGCATAATCTCATCGAGAATGTAGAGACGAGCCTTTCTTGTCTTTTCAAATGCTTCCCTGATGATCGGCATTGTAAGACCGTCAACCTTGATGTCAACCTGAATAGCTGTGATACCCTTGTGTGTACCGCCAACCTTGAAGTCCATGTCACCGAAGAAGTCTTCGAGACCCTGGATATCAACCATTGTCATGAAATCGTCTGAATCAGGCTTTGTGATAAGTCCGCATGAGATACCTGCTACAGGAGCCTTGATCGGAACGCCGGCATCCATAAGTGCAAGTGTTGAACCACAGATAGAACCCTGTGATGTTGAACCGTTTGATGAAAGAACTTCAGAAACAAGTCTTAAAGCATACGGGAACTCTTCAACTGAAGGAATAACCGGCTCAAGAGCTCTTTCTGCAAGTGCACCGTGACCAATCTCACGTCTTCCCGGACCTCTGCTTGGCTTTGTTTCGCCAACTGAGTATGAAGGGAAGTTGTACTGGTGCATATATCTCTTTGTATCTTCTTCGTCAAGACCGTCAATCTTCTGTGAATCACTTACAGGACCGAGTGTGGCAATTGTAAGAACCTGTGTCTGACCTCTTGTAAAGAGACCTGAACCGTGTACTCTTGGAAGGAGACCAACTTCAGCGTTAAGAGGTCTGATCTCATCAATGCCTCTTCCGTCAACACGCTTGCCTTCGTAGAGCCAGTTTCTTACAATCTTCTTCTGAAGCTTGTAGATACATTCGTCTATCATAGCAATCTGTTCAGGATACTGTTCATCGAACTTTTCGTGAATCTCATCCTTGATTGGCTGAAGTCTTTCTTCTCTGATATTCTTGTCATCTGTATCAAGAGCAACCTTTACTCTTTCTTCAGCAAGTTCAGCAATTGCATCGAATAAATCGTGATCAACTTCCATTGATTCAAATTCAAACTTCTTCTTGCCGATCTGCTTCTGGATATCACTGATGAATGAAACCATCTTTTTGATTTCGGCATGTCCGAATTCGATAGCTTCGAGCATCTTGTCATCAGGAACTTCGTTTGCACCGGCTTCGATCATAACGATCTTGTCCATTGAAGCTGCAACAGTAAGATTGAGGTCATTCTTTGCTCTCTGTTCAAGTGTAGGGTTGAGAACGAGCTCACCGTCAACGAGACCAACGCTTACACCTGCAACAGGTCCGTTCCACGGAATATCTGAAATGGAAATAGCTATTGAAGTTGCGAGCATACCTGTAATCTCAGGTGAGTTGTCAGGATCAACAGCGAGAACTGTCATTACTACTGAAACGTCATTTCTCATATCCTTAGGGAAGAGTGGTCTGATAGGACGGTCAACAACTCTTGATGTAAGGATAGCTTTTTCTGAAGGCTTTCCTTCTCTCTTGGTGAATGATCCCGGAATCTTGCCTACTGCGTAAAGTCTTTCTTCGTAGTCAACTGAAAGAGGGAAAAAGTCAACGCCCTCTCTTGGCTTAACACTTGCTGTAACGTTAGCCATAACTACTGTTTCACCGTATCTTACCCAGCATGAACCGTTGGATAATCCACATGTCTTTCCTGTTTCAACAACAAGCGGTCTGCCCGCAAATGTTGTTTCAAACTTTCTGTAATTTTCAAACATCTTTTTTCCGCCTCCGAAAATAATATTTTTCTTAAGGCAGTATATTCAGCAATAAACAGAAAAACCAAATCCACACACTCAGTTTCTCTGTTTAATGCTAAATGAGTACTGCCTTATGGTAAATAGTGTAAAATATTGAAAAGGCAGACGGATTGCTCCAGACTGCCTTTTTTATTATTACTTACGTAATCCGAGCTTGCTGATAATTGCACGGTATCTTTCAACGTCCTTCTTCTGAAGGTAGTTGAGAAGGTTACGTCTGTGACCTACCATCTTGAGAAGACCTCTTCTTGAGTGGTGGTCCTTCTTGTGAACCTTAAGGTGCTCGTTAAGATCGTTGATTCTCTTTGTGAGAATAGCAATCTGAACTTCAGGAGAACCTGTGTCCTTTTCGTGTGTTCTGTTAGCTTCGATAACAGCTGTCTTTTCTTCCTTTAATAACATTGCGTTTTCACCTCTTTGAAATATTATAAATGCCGTAACATAGAATAAGGAAGGTAAAACTCCCCGACGGGCAATATCCAGATTCCAAGTACACGGTACGTTTACTATTATATCATATATATATCCCGTTGTAAAGAGTTTTAGGAAATAATTTTACCTTTGCGTGTTTTTTTCTTCATCTCAACAGGCTTTTCCTTTCCGCCCATATCCTCAAACAGTACTTCCTCATCTGATGTTGTATAGCTAGGATTTTCAGGATTCTCCTCTCCCCTTGCTTCATAATAAGGGTTTATAACATATTTCTGTACTACAGGATAGCAGCAGTAACACACTATAAAGCCGATAAGTGAGGCAGGTGCAAACGGAAGTATAAAGACGAACTGCATATTTACATATATGATGAGCAGAAGAGGGATAAGCGGAAGAACCAGATTCGAAGCAAGAGCAATAAGGTTCTTCTTTGGTGCAAGAAAGGCAAGTGCAAGTGAATTTTTGATGATATTTTTCATGGATAAATCTGTGGAAACCATCATCATATAAATGTAGTAATTCATTATCGTAAATGTAACGCCTACACTCATGGTCAGTACATACATAACATACAGCAGAGGCTCCGGAATATTTAAAGACTGATCCTTTATCATCATCGGATAGATGACAAGTCCTGTAACTACACCCGCATATGCCACTATATCAACTATTCCCCAGATAAATGCCCTAAAAAAATTCTTTCTGAAAGTTTCCTTAAAATCAAGCCAGACATAGGCATTCTTGTCTATCGCATAATTTTTAAGTACCTTTGTCATTCCTGCAGTAGCAGGACCAATGGTTATAACCGGAATACATGCCAGCACATAAATCAGATTAAGTGTGAACAGCTTCCAGATTCTTACTCCGAGTATTTCAAAGAAAAGCTTAAGACTTCCTTTTGGTGCGGCACTTTTGGATATTCCTGAACCGGCGTTATCATAACCGCCCATGCCAAAAAAACCAGCCATATTTTTCCTCCTGTTTTCAATTCAGAAGTATGTCAGTAAAAAAACAGGTTAATGCACAGTCTGCAGCAGATGAAACCAGAACCAGCAGCATAAGCACTGCAAATCTTATGAAATACAGTTTAACCTGCGGTGAACATTTTTCTTCATCAGTGCATTTTCCAATTATATACAGCAACGAAAGATTGGAAAGTCTTAATGCTTCCCTTGCTGCATATACAAGAATTACTGAAGTTGCAAGTGCATGCGGAAGTATCATAAGTGCTGATATTGCTGCGGCCTTAATCTCATAAATGCTGTACATATATGAAACCGAAACACCAAGTGCCGCTCCGCGCCAGAAAAGTATTATCATTCCGGCAGGCTGTGAAATGCTGCAGAATCCTGAAAACATAAGCAGTATCAGCAAAAAGGATGTCCACGTTAAAGATCTTGTAAAAATTTCCGTTACAGTCTGCGTACAGGAAAGCTTTATAAATCCATGACAGAGGGCATCTGACATATACAGGGATGGTTCACTGCTTCTGCAAAAGAGCAGAGTTCCGAAAAATATCCCCGTTATCATCACCGCAAAAAGCAGCATAATGACCTTTATTCTTCCTGAATCTTCTGAATTTCTTTTGTTTTTCAATCCGATCATCCTATCTGTTTAATATCCTTGTACTAATAGATATGACCGGAAAAATATTTTTATTCTTTATTCGGCGAGCTCGTAAGCTCTCTTTGTACAGCTCTCACATGCATTCTTAACTGTCTGTACAAGATTTCCTTCGTAAAGCCTGTCAAGTCCGGCAAGTGTTGTACCGCCCGGTGATGAAACCATCTTTATAAGTTCATCAATTGTATTTCCTGAATCTGTAATCATCTTCGCTGAACCGATAAGAGTTTTCGCAAAGAGCTTTTCAGCTGCTTCCGCTGAAATTCCCTGTTCCTCTGCATATTCGATAAATCCCTTTGCAAAGAGATAGATAAATGCAGGACTACTTCCGTTTATGGCGATAATCTCTTTCATCTTGTCGGCAGGTAAAACCGCCGTCTCACCGCATGCATCAAAAATGCTGCAGACAAGTGCAAACTCTTCATCGGAAGCCGGTTCAACCTTTGAAAGTGCTGTTGCACCTTCGCCGAGAAGGAGTGGTGTATTCGGCATTACCAGAACTGCCTTAAGCTCAGGGAATGTTCTGGTCTTAAGGTATTCTCCGGAAATACCTGCTGCGATTGAAACCACAACCTTATCAGCTGTAAGTGAAGATTTTATTGTCTCAAGAACACCAGGAAGAACCTGCGGCTTTACTGCGAGGAAAATATAATCGCATTTTTCAACAAGGTCATTTTCCGATGTGCATATATTTACCCCTATGGATTCAGCCCTTTTGCAAAGCTCTTCGCTTATATCAAAAGCATAAAGTGAAATATCCTTAAGTGAACTGCCGGTAATCCCCTTCATAATGGCAAATCCCATATTTCCGGCACCTAAAAAACCAACTTTTTTCATAGTAAAAATTCCTTTCTGAAATATAGATACTATATTCAATTATACACGAGTTTTCAGGTTTTAGCAAGTACGGGATAAATAAAAAATGCGGTACCGTTTTATCAGTACCGCATAAAGTATGGATTTTAATTATTTTCTGCTGAAAGCTGCAGCCAGTTCTGTAAATACATCAGATATGGTCTGATTGTCTTTAAGGTCTGTTAAATCTGATTCGATTGAAATAAGTCTTTCATTCGCAGAAGAAACGTTCTCAGCAAGAATATGAATGTTTTTATCAAGGACATTCTCCTGATAAAGCTTTATCGATCTGACATCAGATTCTACATTAATTAATCTGGACTTAACATCAGACAAATCAGACTGAATCTGAGTGAGAATTTTTAATATCTGTTCGTCCACTGGTATCACCTCACTATTAATTATAAGTGGTTTATATTCAATTGTCAAGTTTTTATCCAAATCAGGAACAATGCAGATTACGCATTTACTGAAAACGTCAAATTCACTTCTTAATTCTGCATTCCGTAGCTATTATTTTTCCGTCGGAACCCTGAATCAGCATATACGGCCCCTTATAATCCGGAGTAGCAATACCCAGATCCTTGCCTTCCACTTTGCCGTCAGGCGGCATAATAGTGATATACCACACATCAAATTCTTCCGTATATTCCACTTTGTATAAAGGATACATTCTGTCCAGATGATATTTTTCACCATCAATAATATGATAATCCCGTTCCATATTCTCTACATATTCAAGTCCCAGATTTTCTACATAAAAGTTTCTGACTTTTGCAATCAGGTCTTCTTCATTCTGAATACTTCCAAAATATCTTTCCGGAATCTCATACGCATTTTTCAACAGTATCTCCACATAATTTTCATACTCAATATACTGAGTAAAATCATTGTTCTGATAAAATCTGATCGGACCGGATTCAGCAGCATCCGGCAGAATTGAGGCTACAATTTTTCTTTCATAATCATTAGCATCAGCGAATATTGCATAAGTTGTCTGAATCGCCTCAGTAACCGGAGGCTGATTATCAGGCTCAGTATTCGCAGGAGAATTATCAGGTTCAGTAACTGGAGGCTGATATTCAGGTTCGGCAGCCTGGAATTTCTGTTCAGCTTCTTCTGATTTTCCGGTAACTGTAATCACTGCTGTCTCCTGCCTTGAAGAAGTTACGCTGACACCGGTTTCTGCTGCAGTTCCTGTGGAGATTTCGGAAACTGTATTTGTACTGCCGTCTTCAGAGAAACCTGTAGTTATAACTGTGGTCTGAGTCTGGGATACATCTATATAACTGTTATTTTCATTTTTCTTCAGTCCGGATGTGAGGCCGGCTATTCCGGCAATAACCAGAACTGCAGCGGCTGCCGACACTGCTCTTATTACATAATTCTTTTTAGGAAGCGGTTTGGCAGCAATCTGATATTCATCATTATTATCCTGTGTTTCTGAAATACTGTCTGCACACTCTGTTTCTCCGGTAACTCCGGATTTGACCTTTCCAGCCGGTTTATAATTATCTGCTTCATCAAGATACTCCGGACGAATATCAGATATTGCGTTATACAAATCTTCTTTGTTCATTCTAAAACACCTCCTGATAGCAGATGCGTTTTTAAACTGTTTCTGAGTTTCATCATTTTCTGCGCCATTTGATTTTCCGTGCAGGACTGCATTTCCGCAAGAAGCTTTACTGTTTCTCCGTAATAATATCTTTTTACAAACAGAACTCTGTCTTCCTGCGGCAAACTGTCAAGCCAGCCGTTAACAGTTTCTGACAGTTCCTTCTGCTCCAGCGACTTCTGTATATCCTGTTCGGAGGGAATACATTCAGCCAGTTCGTCAAGAATGAGCTCCATTCCATTGTAACGTTTTTTTGCGTGAACAGCTCTGTATCTGCTCAGTGATATATCTCTTACAAGCTTTCCCAGAAATGCTTTTAATGATTTTGGAATTATCGGAGGAATCCGGTTCCATACTGAAATCCATGTATCGTTTATACATTCTTCCACATCTTCCGCAACTGAAAGTATATTCATAGCGATCCGGAAGCAATAAGCTTCATATTTGTTTCTGGATTCTTTTATCGCATTTTCATCACGCTTCAGATACAGTTCCACAATGCTCTGATCATCCATTTGTTTTCTCCTTTCACTAAGTTTAAAGGTATCTCACTTATATAGCCGCAAAACATTGCAAACTACCATTTTCTTCTTTTAAATATCACCCCTGCTGATAATAAAGCAGACATACCCAGGGCAATAATCCCTGAAATACCTTTTTCTCCTGTCTTAGGTGTTGAACTGACTGAAGCAGCTCTCGTCTGAACTGCCTGGTTTGTCTTAATTTCTGAAACTGAAGTTTCAGTCACGGTTGTACTTTCCGGGAGGCTGTCTGTAACTATCGGTTCTTCTGTTACAACAGAATCAAGCGCCGTAAATTTTATACCATATTCAAGAGCAAACTTTTCAGCTTCAGAATTCCTGTATCCGCAAATAGTAAGGTTTTCGCTGCAATTATAAAACGCGCCGGATTCGATGTTCACAACATTTTCCGGAATTATAACTTCAGTTAAATTATAACAATTCATAAAAGCGCCACTGGCAATCGATTCAACCTTTTCCGGAATTGTTATTGATGTAAGTCCGGTACATCCTGCAAAAGCACTCATTTCAATCGTCGTAACACTATCCGGGATTGTTACTGAAGTTAAACTATGGCATTCTCCAAAAGTCATAAATCCAATGGTTGTAATACCCTCGGGAAGCTTTACAAAACGCAGATTTTCACACCACTCAAAAATTCCCAGGTATATGTCATTAACACTGTCCGGAATAATAACCGAAGTAAGCTGGCTGCAGCTGTAAAAAGCATACCAGCCAAATGACGTAACCTTTTTTCCGTCAATCTCCGAGGGAATTTCAAGCTCGCTGACAGGACCTCTGAGAGCTATAATACGAACTTCATTATTTTCATCAACAATATACTTTAAATATGATTCATGACTTTCATCAAGATAGTAGTTCGGTGTTGATTCAATATCCAGATCAAAATCCATTCCGGGCATCTCTGCAAAAACTACGGAACTGTCTGAATAATTATCAGAAAATCCGTTAAACATTAAAGCTGAACCTGCAATGGCCAGCGACATAATAAATGACAGTGTCTTTTTCATATTAAAATTTTCCTCTCTTATACATATTTATTTTCATGCACATCAGTTTCATGCTGTCACTCCGCACATTTTTCGGACCATGTATCAGGAACACAGTGACCACAAACGGTAAAATCAGTCCTGGTTTCTGTATCCCGTAGCTATTATTTTCCCGTCGGAACCCTGAATCAGCATAAACGGTCCCCCATAATCCAGAGTAACAACCGATCCTCCGGTTTCCAGTTTACCATCAGGCGGCATAATATTGATAAACCACACATCAAATTCTTCCGTATAATACACTTTGTATAAAGGATATTGTCTTTCCAGATGAATTTTTTCACCATCAATAACAGCATAATCCCGTTCCATATACTCTACATATTCAAGTTCCAGATTTTCTATATAAAAGTTTCTGACTTTTGCAATCAGGTCTTCTTCATCCTGAATACTTCCAAAATATCTTTCCGGGAGATCGTATGCATTTTTTAATATTACCTCCACATAATTTTCATATTCAACGTACGGCGAATAACCGCCGCTTTCGTACACTCTGTACGGACCGGATTCAGCAGCATCCGGCAGAATTGAGGCTACAATTTTTCTTTCATAATCATCAGCATCAGCGAATATTGCATAAGTTGTCTGAATCGCTTCAGTAACCGGAGACTGATTATCGGGTTCAGTATTCACAGGAGAATTATCAGGTTCAGTAACCGGTGGCTGATATTCAGGTTCTGCAGCCTGGAATTCCTGATTATTTTCTTCTGCTCTCTCAGTAACTGTAACCACTGATGTCTCCTGCTTTGAAGAAGTTACACTGCCACTGGTTGAAATACTGGTTTGTGCTGCGGTTCCTGTTGATATTTCGGAAAATGTATCTGTACTGTCAGTTGTACTGAAAACGGTGGTTATAACTGTTGTCTGAGTCTGGGATACATCTATATAACTGTCATTTTCATTTTTCTTCAGTCCGGATGTGAGGCCGGCTATTCCGGCAATAACCAGAACTGCAGCGGCTGCCGACACTGCTCTTATTACATAATTCTTTTTAGGAAGCGGTTTGGCAGCAATCTGATATTCATCATTATTATCCTGTGTTTCTGAAATACTGTCTGCACACTCTGTTTCTCCGGTAACTCCGGATTTGACCTTTCCAGCCGGTTTATAATTATCTGCTTCATCAAGATACTCCGGACGAATATCAGATATTGCGTTATACAAATCTTCTTTGTTCATTCTAAAACACCTCCTGATAGCAGATGCGTTTTTAAACTGTTTCTGAGTTTCATCATTTTCTGCGCCATTTGATTTTCCGTGCAGGACTGCATTTCCGCAAGAAGCTTTACTGTTTCTCCGTAATAATATCTTTTTACAAACAGAACTCTGTCTTCCTGCGGCAAACTGTCAAGCCAGCCGTTAACAGTTTCTGACAGTTCCTTCTGCTCCAGCGACTTCTGTATATCCTGTTCGGAGGGAATACATTCAGCCAGTTCGTCAAGAATGAGCTCCATTCCATTGTAACGTTTTTTTGCGTGAACAGCTCTGTATCTGCTCAGTGATATATCTCTTACAAGCTTTCCCAGAAATGCTTTTAATGATTTTGGAATTATCGGAGGAATCCGGTTCCATACTGAAATCCATGTATCGTTTATACATTCTTCCACATCTTCCGCAACTGAAAGTATATTCATAGCGATCCGGAAGCAATAAGCTTCATATTTGTTTCTGGATTCTTTTATCGCATTTTCATCACGCTTCAGGTACAGTTCCACAATGCTCTGATCGTCCATTTATTTTCTCCTTTCACTCAGTTTAAAGGTATCTCACTTATATAGCCGCAAAACATTGCAAAATATTGCAGAAAAATCAAAAAAAATTTTCCTCCGACATTTTACCGGTATTTACGGGTGTCTGATCAATAGAAAAAACTGAACAAATACGCTGCTGTCAATCCTGTGCGGAATAGTGAACCATTTGAACTCTGTCTTTACCTTTCCCATCACTGTACCTCCTTCATGTTCCTGTATAACCTTTCTATTCTTTTCATCTCAATATTCAGAACTTCTTCGCCAAGCGGTGTGACTGAATAGATCTTTCTCTTTTCCTCTTCCCGTACGAAACGTATCAGCCCGTCTTTTTCCATCTTTGACAAACTTCCGTACATAGTCCCCGGCGCCAGAACAATATCCCCGCCGGTCATTTCCTTCACCCTCTGCACAATTCCATATCCGTGATTTTCCTCTTTCAGACACAGCAAAATATAGAATCCGGTCTCGGTCATGGGTACATAAACTTTTTTTATATGCGCATCCATTAGCTTTCTCTCCTTTCTGAATAATCCCACGCTGAAAAAATCCTCTGTTATCTCGAAGTGCTATATATCGCACTTCGTTATATGTATTATATCACACTGCGATATATATGTCAATAACCAGTGGCACATATTGAGATTTTTTTGATTATATGCAGATGTTCGGAAACTGGTTATATTCGCTGGAATAAAAATAAAAATGCACCGGAAACCCGGTGCATTTTTATTTGTTGCATTATTTTAAATTTGAAAGAAGATTGCAAATTATATTCTGCAGATTCAGTCAGAGCGGAAACCGCTCCGGCTGCTGCATCTCAGGTAATTAGTCTGCAGGACCCAGCTTGATCCTGTCAGGAGCTACAAGATATTGTCTTAACCGTGCAAGTGATGCCAGGCTGATTTTTGAACCGTCACCAAGAATATCACCCGCTGCTATCTGCGCTTCATTAAACTTAATATCACCGATAAGATAAAGACTGAGATAAGAAAGATCAGTAACATCAATCCTCCCGTTCCCGTCAAAGTCTCCGTAAAGAATCTTATCGCTCCCACCGGGTTCTGTAACCGGTGTTGTTACTGTAACATCAGGTACCTCCTGAATTGTGTCATCGGAAATATCTCCGTAGATAACTCCGCGTCCGTTTGTACCGAAGAATACTCTTCCGTATTTTCTGAGGTCACCTGTTATTGCATAGTTTATTGAAGCATACTGATGATCATCATCATTTATGCGGATAAAGCTTTCAGCCATGTTGTCTGAACGGTAAACGCCGTATACATTGTCGTCAGTCTGACCGCACATGTATATCGCGAGGTAATCCTCGCCTTCCTTTGCCTTACCGAAACCGATAACATCACATCTCTTTACACAATCTACTGTGTTAAGTGTTTTTCCGCCATCTGTTGTATACTGAAGTCCTGTTGTTGAACCCGGAATCCATACATGACCTTCACTTCCCGGAACAGCTTTTATCTTTGAAGATGTTTCCGGAAGATCCTTCTGAACGGCTTCAAATGTCTGACCGCCGTCCGTGCTCTTATAGAATGTATTTTCTGCATATGCGTAAAATACTTCAGGATTTACTCTGTCCGAACAGATGTTTGCTCCGGCAGGAAGTGAGTCAACCTTAACCCAGGCACTGTTGTAATAACAGATTACGCCCTGGCTTGTTGCTGTTGACCATACGAAAGATGAGCCGTCAGCTGCCACTGCTACCTTACCGCCCTGAGCTATATCGTCAGGATTGTTGTCAGCAGCAGGGAAAGTATAGCTTACATTAGGCTGAACTTCAGACCAGGTCTTTCCGCCGTCCTTTGACATAGCTACACTTTTCTTAATCATCTCGTACTGTTCCTTGTCAACATTACCTACCCTCACGATAATATTCGGATCAAGTTCAGCATAATCGAGACCTGTTGTACTTGTAAATGTAGGACCTGTCATCATGCATTCAGGACCAACTGTTACATCTTCATGTACAAATCCGCAGATATCACCGACACCGCTTATTAACTCTACTCCGTCAATCGGAGGACATATAAGATCAAGTACTGCTGTTTCTTCAATACCGATACCCATTACTTCTATATCTATCGGTTCATCCTTGTCCCAGTTTGTAAGGTTGTGTGAACCGTAAACCGTAGCACCGGTACCATACATCATCTCGTCGGAATCAAAAGGATTTATCTCAATGTCACCCATCATCCAGCCAAGCTTAGGAACAGGATTCATTATATCCTCACCCTTGTATGAACCTGCCTCAGCTGCGTTCATCTCCTTGCCCCATGAGAGCCACGGAGCCTTTGAAATATCCATGTTGTATTTGAGAACTCTTGACGGATATGAATCTCCCATCTCCCAGATACAATCCCATGTCTCACCGCCGTCAGTTGTACGCCAGATAAAGTTATCAGGCCACCATGACTGAAGTGATGTAATAATAAGTGTGTCCTGGTTCTGTGCATCCATTGAAATTCCGGCAAATCCATAGTAGTTTTCATACTTAGGTGAACCATCCCAGTCAAATCCTGAAGGAGGGGTTATATCCTTCCATTCGCCCGTATTAATATTATACTTGTATACAGCACCATCCTGTGCCTGATAAGGACCGCCTCTGTCACAGTATGTTACATACATCATTCCGTCATCGCTTATTACTGCGTGGTGCGGAATACCAATATCGAGAGCATCCTTGTTATGTCTTGTAAATGTTTTTGCAGTAGGCTGATCCTTTACCGGTTCCCAGGTCTTTCCTGCGTCATGACTCACATAAAGCGGATTTTCGATATCAGCAACGCCTACGTAAATATCATTTGTAGGTTTTCCCTTTTCTGACCTTGCTGAATCAAACACTACAAAGCAAAGTCCAAGATTATCTGAAGAATATTCAAACTCAGGGTCTTCAACGTAGTTACCCGGGTTTTTAAAGCTTTCGACCTTTTCCCATGTTTCACCGTAATCCTCACTTCTCCACAGTCCGTTTCCGCTTCTTGCACAGAAGTAAAGAATATTGTTACTGTTAGGATCAACCATCAGTCTCTCGCCGACTGAACGTCCCGGCATATTGCCGCCCATCTTGAACGGGAGTTCTGTTTTTGTCCAGGTTTTTCCGTAGTCATCTGAACGGCATATATATCCGTTCATATTTGTCCAGCTGTTTGTGTATGTGCCGGCAGCAATATATACACGGTTTGTGTCAACCGGATCCGTTGCCAGACTCTCTATACCGAGAAGATTCCATTCGTCCGGTGCAACCCAGTCGGTAATCGGTTCCCACTCAAGTGTTTCCTTGTTTCTGATATATGCACCGCCCATATCGGTACGGAGGTAAACAAGACCTTCTTCAGTCGGATTGTAAATGATGCCCGGAACAAATCCTCCGCCTCCGGCAATCTCTACGTTATCAAAAGTATAATTCTGAGTTTCTGCTGCATCTGTAACAACTGCTTTTCTGTTTAAGTTTCCGACAGATAAAGCAGAGGCAAACATAACCGCAGAAATAGCAAATGATGCAATACACCTGGTTGCTTTTGACATCACTGCACTTCCTTTCAAATACATTTTCACTTAAATTCTGCAGAAATATCAATCTGCAGTAAACGTTTTCAGTTATCTGTTTTGTATTATATCACACTGTGAAAACGTTGTCAATAGAATGCTGACAGAAATTTAAAAAAAATCATACTAAATTTAAGTTAATTTTTAATATAAATTTAATAAATAAAAAATCCCGCAGAAAAATCATATCTGCGGGACACAAATCAATCAGGTAAAGCATATTTTTCTACATACTGGAATCTCATCTCCTGAAATTCCTTGTCATTTACCCTAAGATTGGTTATATATTCGTGAGTGTCAAATTTTTCATCCTTAAGCTGAATAAGGCATACTGCAATATTGGAGCAGTGGTCTGAAACACGTTCAAGATTTGTAAGAAGATCGGAAAAAATAAAGCCAAGCTCTATTGTGCATTTGTCCTGCTGGAGTCTGCGGACATGACGGTTTTTAAGTTCCATGCGAAGCCCGTCAATTACCTCTTCAAGCGGCTCAACCTTTCTTGCAAGTTCGGCATCATTGTTTACAAATGCTGTTACTGCCATATCAAGAATATCGGCAACTGCTGTTTCAAGTATTTCGGTTTCAATCTGGGCTGAGTGTGAGAAGGAAATGTTTTTCTCATGCATTTCTCTTGAGATGCTGACAAGGTTTGCTGCATGATCTGATATTCTCTCAAAATCTCCTATGCAGTGAAGAAGTCTGGATACTGAAGCTGCGTCTTCATTTGTAAGGGAACAGCCCGACAGTTTTATAAGATATGTTCCGAGTTTATCCTCGTAGTCATCTATAATATCTTCCTGATTTAATACAGATTCTGCTTTTTTCTCATCAAAAACATTCATGTTATCTATCGCTGCTCTGAAGGACTCAAGTGAAATCTGTGCCATTTTCTCTGAGAAACTTCTGCACTCCATTAATGCAAATGAAGGCGTATTAAGCAGTCTTTCATCGAGAAACAGATCATTTTCCTCTTCCGGTTTATCTTCGCCTTTGATTGTAAGAACTGCAAGTTTTTCAAGATATGATGAAAACGGTATAAGAATAAGCGAAGTAAATACATTAAACAGGGTATGTATCGCTGCAATGTAAAATGCACTGACAGAAACATTTTCCGGATTAATAGCTGTAAACCGGCTGAGGATAAATAAAACCAGCGCAAAAACAGCTGAACCTGTTATATTAAAATACAGATGGACAAAAGACACGCGCCGTGCATTTTTATTTGCATTCCTGCTTGAAACAACTGCTGAAATACAGGTACCGATATTCTGCCCCATTATTATAGGGATTACGGAAACAGGAGTAAGAATTCCGGTAACTGAAAATGACTGAAGTAGAGCAACAGAAGCAGCAGAACTTCCAAGAAGTGCTGTGATTATTATTCCGGCAGCAAAGCATATAACCGGATTCTCCGTAAATTCCGGTATATCAGCATTCATAAATCCGTTCTGCATATACCCCATACCGCATATAATCATGGCCACTGAGAAAAATACAGTTCCGATATCGTTCAGACTGTCTTTTTTCATCGCAAACTTCATTATAATACCGGTAAATGCAATTATGCTTATAAAGGGAAGAAATATTCCCGGTTTATAGTCCGTACAGAATAATGCTGTTATCCATGAAGTAAATGTGGTTCCGATATTTGACCCCATCATAATCCCGATAGTCTGTCCGAGCTGCATTATTCCGGAGTTTACAAGACCAACAAGTACCTCCGTTAATGCCGTTGATGACTGAATGGCAACCGTTATCCCCGCACCAAGTGCAAGGCTCCGGAACTGATTTGAATTGACTTTTTTCAGCGCCCGTTCAATACGTCCGCCCTTGATTTTTTCAAGCCGCAGAGATATCTCACTGATACCGAAAATAAAAAAAGTAAGGCCTGCAAGTATACAGAACAAGTTACTGTCCATTTCTGTCTCCTTTTTTATAAAACTTTAATATCATAATAATATTTTTTCAGGATAAATTCTATCCTGCACTTTACAGAATATTTACATATATTATAACTTAATTTCATAAAAATTTCAACGATTTTCTGACAACGAAATTAAATTCTGTATCTAAAAAGCACACCGGAATACGATGTGCTTTTGTAAGTTATAATGATATAAGTGTTACGCGGAATTTACCGTCTTTATATTCCGTTTTCATACTCATTCCGTTTTGCTCTGCAGCGTTCTTTACTATCGTAAGTCCGAGTCCGCTTCCCATCTTGCCGCTTCTTGCTTCATCTCCCCGGACGAAAGGTTTCCACAGTTCATCTGCAGAAATGTTTAAAACCTCATCGCTGTCATTCTCGGCTGTAAACCTGTTCTTTTCAAAATTAAAATCCACTCTGCCGTTTTCAGTAGTGTATTTTACTGCATTTGAAATGAGATTTTCAATGGCATGGCTCATAACTTCCCTGTCCGCAAAAATCTTCATTTCACCGCTTAAATTAACTGATATATTTCTTTCTTCTGTCTCTGTTATGTATTTTTTTAAAAGTTCCTCTGTCAGTGCTCTCAGGTCTGTTTCTTCCGGTTTTAATTTAACAGAACCGCTTTCAAGCTTTGAAAGTTCAAGAACATTTTTTATTATCCCGTCCATGTACTCAACATTCCTGATTATCGAATCAATATAATGCTCATTTTTCTCCGGAACTGTATTTTCCTTAAGATTCTCCGCATATCCTGACACTGCCATAAGCGGACTCTTCAGATCATGAGCAAGAGTGCCGGTCATTTCTCTGCGGTAATCCTCGGCAAAATAAAGCATCTTAAGCTCTGAATACACAACTCTGCTTCTGAGATATGCAACCAGAATGACAAAGGCAAGAAAAATCAGATACAGAACAATAACCAGCCCGCCCCAATTCCAGAAATTATAAGTAAATACTCCGGTAAGAATATATTTTTTTCCTTCAAATGAAAAAATATGGCAGGCATACTGTTCGAATTTCATTAAGGTTTGAGTTGAATAAATATCACAACCCACATCAAAACCGCCACTTTTCAAATCAGGCTGATAGTTCTTCAGTTTTGTCAGAACTTCATTGTCTGCCTTCCTGCCGTCTTCTGAATCAGCAATTATGTTGTTATCTGCATCAGACAATATAAAGGCAGCATCCGTAAGTCCCTCGTAAAATCTGTAATCATATGCATCTTCAAAATTAACTGCCAAAGCCGATAAAAAAACCTGCCTGGTTTCTGTTACATCACTGTCTGTCATATATGCATACTCACTGCTTTTTTCAATTGTTGTACAGGCAGCTTCAAAACAATTTTTAGCCTGAGTATTTAACTCTGTTGATAAAAACAAACCGGCACAGAATATACAAAACAGTGTAAACACAGTTGCCGCTGTAATATATACAGCTGATTTTGCAGCGAAAATTCTTACAAATGATTTTCTTTTTACCGGCCTGAATGTCCTGTTTCTGCTGTTATTCTTTTTCATTGTTCCTTCCCCCTGTTATTCTTCCAGCTTATATCCTCTGCCGAAAACAGTTTTTATCTGCAAACCTGCAGTTCCCAGCTGTTTTCTGAGTTTTTTGATATGATTATCAACGACTCTGTCATTTCCGTCGAAATCATATCCCCAGACATATTTCAGAAGACTCTCTCTGGATACTGCCATTCCTCTGTGCTCCATAAGATATTTCAAAAGAGCATACTCCTTAGGTGCAAGTTCAGCCTGTGCCCCTGAAACATAAACTGTATAGCAAAGCGGATCAAGTTCTATCCTGCCGCATACAAGCTTTTCTGATCGCACCATTCCCTTTGACCTCCTGATAAGTGCATTCGATTTTGCCATAAGTTCTGCAATTCTGAACGGTTTTACAATATAGTCATCACATCCGTTTTCATATCCGTACAGGATATCCTCTTCTCTGCCTCTTGCAGTTAAAAAGAGTATCGGAACCGGGCTTTTCTTTCTTATTTCGCGACACAGTGAGAAACCGTCTATGTACGGAAGCATAACATCAAGCATAATAAGATCATATTCATTTTCATAGAGCATTTCCAGTCCCCTCTGACCGTCCGGCGCAGTCTCAACAGTCATTGTATCCGACGCCCTTGAAAAATAATCGGTGATAACCTCCCTTATTTCCCCGTCATCCTCCACAAGAAGCAATCTGTACATTGTCTTTCCTCCTTTCAATTATATTATAACAGCAGAATGTATCCTTTTTATATCCAAAATATATTTTTCATATATTTATTCATAAAAAAATCCCGAACAGAATATGTCCGGGATCTTTATATAAGTTATTTAATCAGTCAATGAATTAAACAAGCTTGATGATAGCCATTTCTGCAGCATCGCCACGACGTGGTCCGATCTTGATGATCTGTGTGTAACCACCGTTTCTTTCTGCATACTTTGGAGCGATGTTGTCGAATAAATCCTTAACAACGCTTTCCTTTGTAACGTAAGCGAGAACCTGACGCTTTGAGTGCAGGTCATTCTTCTTACCAAGTGTTATCATCTTTTCAGCAACAGCACGAACTTCCTTTGCTCTTGTAACTGTTGTTTCGATCTGGCCGTTTTCAAGCAGATAAGTAACCATAGCTCTGAGCATAGCTTTTCTATGATCAGATGTTCTACCCAGCTTTCTTGTACCTGGCATTGAAATTCACTCCTTTTCTATAGTGACGCTGACAGAATGCCAGCAATGAAAATGTTTTACGATTATTCTTCTTCGGAAGAAAGGTCAAATCCAAGTGACTGTAATTTTTCCTTAACTTCGTCAAAAGATTTTTTACCGAGATTACGTACCTTCATCATTTCCTCTTCGGACTTGTTGATGAGGTCGTCAACGGTATTAATACCCGCACGCTTTAAACAATTAAACGAACGTACCGATAAGTCAAGTTCCTCAATGGTCATCTCAAGGATTTTTTCTTTACCCTTATCGTCTTTTTCGACTAATACTTCAGCTATACATGCATCCTCTGAAAGGTCGATGAACAGCTTTAGATGCTCGTTGAGGAGATTGGCTGCCTGAGATATAGCCTCCTTGGCGGAAATTGTACCATCTGTCCAAACTTCAAGTGTAAGTTTGTCAAAATCAGTAACCTGACCGAGTCGAGTGTCTTCTACGTGATAATTAACCTTTAAAACAGGAGTATATATACTATCAACAGCAATTACATCAATAGGCATATTTATAATCTGCTTATTACGTTCAGCTGATACATAGCCTCTGCCTCTGTCAAGAGTAATTTCCATATACAGCTTTGCGTCCTTACCAAGTGTTGCAATATGCATACCCGGATCAAGTATATCAACTTC
Organism: Oscillospiraceae bacterium; assembly: GCA_030533325.1. Lineage (GTDB taxonomy): Bacteria > Bacillota > Clostridia > Oscillospirales > Ruminococcaceae > HUN007. Next base: position 21,738 of record JAUNJJ010000009.1, on the reverse strand, counting down.
AGAATCAGTCTTTATATCACCGGCAGTTACTTCACATTCACCTTCAGCTTCGATAAAAACTGTCTTCGGACCATCGCTGTGCAGCTTGGCTGTTAATCCTTTTATGCTAAGGATTATCTCAGTAACATCTTCTTTAACACCCGGAATTGTTGAGAGTTCATGATGAACACCGTCAATCTTTACTGATGTTACAGCAACACCAGGAAGTGAGGAGAGTAATACTCGTCTTAAACTGTTACCAAGTGTAATGCCATAGCCGCGTTCGAGCGGAGACAGTACAAACTTGCCGTACTTGCCGTCACTTTTGAGATCAACTGTTTCAATTTCCGGTTTTTCTATTCTTTCAAGCATAAAAACCCTCCTATTTCGCAATCACATTAATAGTAATTAGTCGTTTGACCGTCATTATTTTAAGAAACCTCAGGAGATTACTTAGAATAAAGTTCGACAATCAAATGCTCTTCTACTTCATAGTCAAGGTCTTCCTTAACAGGCATACGAACAACCTTAGCTGAGAAATCCTCTTTGTTAGCTTCAAGCCAGAGAGGAACTACTCTGCCGTTTGTAAGTTCAACGATTTCCTTGAACTTTGTGCTCTTTCTGCTGTTTTCTCTGAGTGAGATAACATCACCCGGCTTAATTCTATATGAAGGAATGTCAATCTTCTTACCGTTTACGCTGAAGTGGCCGTGAGTAACAAGCTGTCTTGATTCACGTCTTGTTGTAGCGAGACCCATTCTGAATACAACGTTATCAAGTCTTGATTCAAGAATTGTGATAAGGTTTGTACCAGCCTGACCCTGCTGCTTTTCAGCGATTTCGAAGTAGTGGTAGAACTGCTTTTCGAGTACACCGTAGATAAACTTAAGCTTCTGCTTTTCCTTAAGCTGCATTCCGTATTCGGAAAGCTTCTTTCTGTTACCCTGATCAGCCTTACGCTTTGTGTCCTTTGAAACACCCATAACCATTGGGCTGATACCTAAATACTTACATTTCTTAAGAAGTGGTTCTTTATTAATAGCCATTGCTATTACCTCCGTTTTTTAAAAAATATCGAATTTGAATATTGTATTCGACGCCAAGCAAACTATAGCTCAGTTATTATATTTGTTACTATACACGTCTTCTCTTTGGAGGACGGCATCCGTTATGCGGGATTGGTGTAACATCCTTAATCATCTTTACTTCAAGACCTACAGTCTGAAGAGCTCTGATAGCAGCTTCACGACCTGAACCAGGTCCCTTTACGTAAACTTCAACTGACTTGAGACCGTGTTCCATAGCAGCCTTAGCAGCTACTTCTGCAGCGTTCTGAGCAGCGAATGGTGTTGACTTCTTAGAGCCTCTGAAGCCTAAGCCGCCTGAGCTTGCCCATGAAATTGCATTACCCTGAACGTCAGTGATTGTAACGATTGTGTTGTTGAAAGTGGACTGGATATGAACAGCGCCATTTTCAATGTTCTTGCGTTCTCTGCGTCTCTTAACAGTAACTTTTTTCTTCTGCTGTGCCATTGTTCATTTCCCTCCTTACTTCTTCTTGTTAGCGATTGTCTTAACAGGACCCTTACGAGTTCTTGCGTTTGTCTTTGTACGCTGACCTCTTACAGGGAGACCCTTACGATGACGAATACCGCGGTAGCAGTTGATTTCAACAAGTCTCTTGATGTTAAGAGCGATTTCTCTTCTGAGGTCACCTTCAACATTGATGTTCTTGTCGATGTATTCACGAAGCTTGTTTTCATCTTCGTCTGTGAGATCCTTTACTCTTGTGTCAGGATTAACACCTGTTTCAGCTAAGATCTTCTTTGCAGTTGTGTTGCCGATACCGAAAATGTAAGTAAGAGCGATTTCAACTCTCTTGTTCTTCGGTAAGTCAATACCAGCTATTCTTGCCATTAACTAATTGCACCTCCGTTAGCGGACTAAATATTAGCCCTGTCTCTGTTTATGCTTTGGGTTTTCGCAAATAACCATTATTTTGCCTTTGCGTTTAATTATCTTACACTTCTCGCACATAGGCTTTACTGAAGGTCTAACTTTCATCGAAAATACCTCCTATTTGATAGTTAGAAAAAGGGTTACCGGATTATTTACATCTCCAGGTAATTCTGCCTCTTGTCAGGTCATAAGGTGACATTTCAACGGTTACCTTATCACCCGGTACTATACGGATATAATTCATTCTTAATTTGCCTGAAATACCGGCCAGAATCTTATGACCGTTAGGCAATTCCACACGGAATAAAGTATTAGGTAAAGCATCAACTACTACACCTTCAACTTCAATTGCGTCTTCCTTTGCCATACTCTAAACCTCACTTTCACTCACTGAAAAATCTGTGTTTTTCAGTATCATTTTAAGCTTTTTGTCAGTAATTTCATTAAGATTTATAACAGTGTTTGATACTGCAAGGTGTTTAATGTTCTTCCTTTTAGGTTTATCAAGCTTTCTGGTCTTGCCATCAGCTATCAGAACATATCTGCCATCCCCGCAAACCTCAGTAACGACAAAATTTCTTTTATCATCACGTCCTGCCTTTGCCTTAACGACTGTACCTTCAATTATTTTCACAACATCCTCCATCATGGCAGTGTCAGTATAACAGCACCTTCTGAAGTAATTGCTACCGTATGCTCAAAATGAGCTGAAAGAGATCCGCTGGTTGTAACAACAGTCCATCCGTTTTCAAGTACCTTTACGCCCTCGCCTTTGGCATTAATCATCGGCTCGATGGCAATTGTCATACCTGAAACCAGTCTTGTACCGTGTCCCGGAACACCGTAGTTTGGAACCTCAGGATCTTCATGAAGCTGTCTTCCAACCCCATGTCCGCAGTATCTTCTTACTACAGAAAACCCTCTTGATTCGCAATACTCCTGAATTGTGTGAGATATATCTCCAAGTCTGACACCAGCCTTTGCAATTTCAATGCCTGCATAAAGACTTGCCTGTGTCACTTCAAGGAGTTTTTTAGCTTCTTCCGATATCTTACCTACCGGAAAAGTCATGCATGTGTCACTGTGAAAACCATCTTTAAATGCTCCGACATCAACGCTTACAATATCGCCTTCACGAAGGACGCGTTTTGAAGTAGGAATCCCGTGAATCAGTTCATTGTTTACAGATATACATGCACTGGCAGGAAACCCGCCATAATTCAGAAATGACGGCCTTGCACCACGCTGTACAATATAGTCATGTACAAGCTTGTTTACCTGCATAGTTGTCATTCCAGGTTTAATTTTTTCGCCAACCAGCTTCAACGCACCGCCGGCAATTTTACCGGAAGCACGCATTTTAGCTAAATCAGCTGTGGATTTTACACTTATCATATAATTAAGCTCCAACCGCCTTAAGTGTAAGTTTTGAAGTTTCTGATACTTCTTCCTGTCCTACTACTGTTTCAAGTTTACCCTGTTTGCTGTAGTAGTCCTTAAGAGGAGCTGTCTGCTTATGATATACATCGAGTCTTTCGAGAACTGTCTCCGGCTGGTCATCCTTACGAATGATTGTTTCAGCACCGCACTTGTCACATTTTCCATCAACCTTTGATGGTTTAAAGTCAACGTGATATGTTGCACCGCATCCGCTGCAGACTCTTCTGCCTGATACTCTCTGCTTTATTGTTTCATCAGGAACAAAAATTTCAACAACTTTATCAATGGTTACACCCATTGCATCAAGTGCTTCTGCCTGTGGAACTGTTCTTGGGAAACCATCAAGAATGAAGCCGCCCTTGCAGTCGTCACATGCGATTCTGTCCTTGAGAATACCAATTACGATTTCGTCAGAAACAAGAGCACCGCTGTCCATAGCAGCCTTAGCCTTGAGGCCATATTCTGTGCCGTTCTTTACAGCTTCACGAAGCATGTTTCCTGTAGAAATCTGTGGTATATTAAGTGCTTCTGAAATTACTTCAGCCTGTGTACCTTTGCCGGCACCAGGAGCACCGAGTAATATTAAGTTCATAGTATTATCCCCCTGTATTATTCAAGAAATCCTTTATGATGACGCATCATAATCTGTGACTCGAGTGTTCTTACTGTTTCAAGCGCAACGCTTACTACGATAAGAATTGATGTACCACCAAGTGCAAGGTTTCCGAGATCCGGGAAAATAGCACCAAAGATTGATGGTATTACAGCGATTATGCCAAGGAAAACTGCACCAACAAGAGTAATCTTTAATAAAACTCTCTGAATGTAGTCTGAAGTTGGCTTACCAGGTCTGATACCCGGAATACCGCCGTTACTCTGACGAAGATTATTAGCTATCTCAACCGGATTATACTGCATTGAAACATAGAAGTAATTGAATCCGATGATTAAGAAAAATAACACTACTGCATATACAGGACTTCTGTAAGAGAAAATCTGTGTAAATCCTGCATAGAATTTATCCCACCATGATGTACCATTGGTATTAGGAGGGAAGAAAAGAGCGATTGTCATCGGCAGTGATACAAATGCGTTTGCAAAGATGATTGGCATTACACCACTCATACATACCTTTATCGGTATATGTGTACTCTGTCCGCCGTACTGCTTTCTTCCAACAACTCTCTTTGCGTACTGAATCGGAATTCTTCTTTCAGATTCATTCATAAATACGATAAATCCTACAATGAATACTGCCAAAACCAGTACAAACAGGTCAACAAACACATAAGGATTCGGCTTGTTCTTAGCAGCTTCAATCATGCTGATGATTGCCGATGGTCCGTTTGCTATGATACCTGTGAAGATGAGAATCGATACACCGTTTCCAATACCTTTTTCATTAACTCTGTTACCAAGCCATACAACAGCCATGGCACCGGTAATGAAAACTGCCATAATTACAACAGCAGCGAAAACGCCTTCAAAACCTGTTCTGTAAGTAACAGCCTTGGCATTTTTCATTGTAAGGTAGTATGCAAATGCCATAAAAACAGCAAGTACAAGGGAAACAACGGATGATATCTTATCGATTTTCTTACGGCCTTCCTCACCCTCTTTGGATAATCTCTCAAGAGGCGGAAGAGCATAAGTTAATAACTGAACAATAATTGATGCGTTAATGAACGGCTGAATAGAAAGTGCGAACACTGTAGCCTTTGACATTGATCCGCCTGAGAACAGGTTTAAATATCCTAACGCATTGTTTTCGGAGTTGGCATTCATCCACTCTCCAAGTACCTGTGTATCAAGGAACGGAGCAGGAACGAGTACCGAACCGATTCTGAAGATAAAGATGATTAGTAATGTGTATAAAAGCTTCTTTCGGGTTTCTTCAACCTTCCAGGCATTTCTTATTGTTTCGAGCACATTACATCACCTCAGTCTTCCCACCGGCTTTCTCAATTTTCTCTACTGCTGACTTAGAGAACTTAGCGGCCTTAACTGTAACCTTTACTGTGATGTCGCCGTTACCTAAAACCTTAACGCCATCATACTCTTTCTTTACTAAACCAGCTGCGATTAATTCTGTAACACCTACTACGTCACCGTCGTTAAATCTGTTGAGATCTGAAACGTTGATGATAGCATACTTAGTTGCAAATATATTGTTAAAGCCTCTCTTTGGAATACGTCTCATTAAAGGCATCTGTCCACCTTCGAAACCAATACGTACGCCGCCGCCTGAACGAGCCTTCTGGCCCTTGTGACCCTTACCTGCAGTCTTACCGTTACCAGAACCGTTACCTCTACCAATACGCTTGCAAGCCTTAGCAGGCTGTGCAGGAGTTAATTCGTGTAACTTCATAGCTTGTGCACCTCCTTGCTTTATACTTCCTTAACCTCAACGAGGTGAGAAATTGTCTTGATCTTACCCATTGTCTGACTGTTATCCGGCTGAGTTGTTACATCGCCGATTTTCTTAAGTCCAAGTGAATGAGCTGTGTCAATCTGGTTTTTCTTACAACTAATGAGGCTCTTTACGAGCTTAATCTCTTTTGCCATCTGAACTCACTCCTTAACCTAAAATTTCTTTTACTGTTTTGCCTCTCTTTTCAGCAACTTCCTTAGCTGATGTGCATTCGCTTAATCCCTGGATTGTAGCTCTTACTACATTGCATGGATTGTTTGAACGAAGAGACTTAGTTCTGATATCCTTGATACCAGCCATTTCAACAACGGCACGAACAGGACCACCAGCGATAACACCAGTACCAGGAGCAGCCGGTTTCATAAGAACACTGCCTGCGCCGAACTTACCGATGATTTCATGAGGAATTGTTGTACCTCTGAGAGAAATCTTAACAAGATTTTTCTTGGCATCTTCAATACCCTTACGGATAGCATCCGGAACTTCACCGGACTTACCAAGACCAAAACCTACTGTACCGTTTCCGTCACCTACAACTACAAGTGCAGAGAACTTCATTATACGACCGCCCTTAACAGTCTTTGAAACTCTGTTAATGGAAACAACCTTTTCTGAAAGCTCCAGTTTTGAAGCATCTATTTTAGCCAAAGCGCTTTACCTCCTTATTAGAACTGTAATCCGTTTTCGCGGGCAGATTCAGCAAGCTCTTTGATACGACCATGATAAACGTTACCGCCTCTGTCGAATACAACATTAGTGATACCCTTATCAAGTGCACTCTTAGCAATCATCTGACCTACCTTGCGAGCACCGTCCTTATTTCCGCCGTTTCCGTCAAAGTCCTTTGAAAGACTTGAAGCAGAAGCAAGTGTAACACCATTTACGTCATCAATAACCTGAGCGTAGATGTGCTTTGTGGAGCGAAAAACATTAAGACGTGGACGCTCCGGTGTGCCGGAAATCTTTTCACGGACTCTGCGGTGTCTTGCTTCTCTAGCCTGTTTTTTATCAGCCTTTTTAACCATTGCGATTCACTCCTTTTATTACTTCTTGCCCTTACCGGCTTTACCCTCTTTACGGATAATTCTTTCGCCTTCGTATCTGATACCCTTGCCCTTATATGGCTCCGGTGGACGCTTTTCGCGAACTTCAGCAGCGAACTGACCAACAGCCTGCTTGTCGATACCATTGATAACAATCTTGTTAGCACTTGGTACATCGATTGTGATGCCATCCTTTTCAGGCATGATAACCTGATGTGAATAACCAAGGTTCATAACGAGATCCTTACCCTGCTTAGCTGCACGGTAACCTACACCTTCGATTTCAAGAGTCTTTGAGAAACCGTTTGTAACACCTTCGATCATGTTAGCGATGAGTGTTCTTGTAAGACCATGAAGTGACTTGTGATTCTTGCTTTCTGATGGACGTGTTACTGTGATAACACCATCAGCTATTTCAATTCCCAGCTCTTTAGAAAACTGCTTAGAGATTTCGCCCTTAGAGCCCTTTACAGTAATAAGATTGTTTTCGTTCTTTACTTCAACGCCGGCTGGGACACTAATTGGCATTCTACCTATTCTTGACATTATGTGTCCTCCTTACCATACAAATGCGAGAACTTCGCCGCCTACGTTAAGTTCACGAGCCTTCTTGTCAGTCATGATTCCCTTTGATGTGGAAACAACTGCAATACCAAGACCCTTTCTTACCTTAGGCATATCCTCACAACTTGAATATATACGCAAACCTGGTTTTGATACCCTACGTAAGCCAGTAATAACAGGTGACTTGCTAGCACCGTACTTAAGAGTAATTCTTATGATACCCTGCTTACCATCTTCAATGATCTGAAAGCTCTTGATATAACCTTCATCTAAAAGAATCTGTGTTATAGCCTTCTTTACATTTGAAGCCGGAACATCAACCGTAGCGTGCTTAGCTGAATTCGCATTACGAATTCTTGTTAATAAATCTGCTATAGTATCAGTAATCTGCATGCTAATTTACCTCCTTTGTAATATTACCAGCTAGCCTTCTTAACTCCTGGAATCTGACCATCATTAGCTAACTCTCTGAAGCAGATACGGCAGATGCCGAACTTTCTGAGGTAAGCATGTGGTCTGCCACAAATCTTACATCTGCTGTAAGCACGTGTGGAGAACTTAGGAGTTTTCTGCTGCTTTAAAACCATTGCCTTCTTAGCCATTTACAAAACCTCCCGCATTACTTAGCAAACGGAGCGCCCATAAGTGTGAGGAGCTCTTTTGCTTCTTCATCAGTGTTAGCTGTTGTGATAAAGTTGATATCCATGCCTCTAACCTTATCAATCTTATCATATTCAATTTCAGGGAAGATTAACTGTTCCTTGATACCTGTTGAATAGTTTCCTCTTCCGTCAAATGAATTAGGGTTGATACCTCTGAAGTCACGAACTCGAGGTAATGATACATTAAAGAACTTGTCGATGAATTCGTACATACGTTCATTTCTTAATGTAACCTTAACACCGATAGGCATTCCTTCACGAAGCTTAAAGTTAGCAACTGACTTCTTAGCGCGGCAGATTACAGGCTTCTGACCTGTGATAGCAGCGAGGTCTGTCATGATTGCGTCGATAACTTTGGCATTTTCCTTAGCTTCACCAGCACCAACATTGATAACAATCTTGTCAAGCTTCGGAATCTGCATAACGCTCTTGTAGCCAAACTTCTTCATCATAGCAGGAGCTACAGTGCTATTATAGTAATCCTTCATTCTAGCCATGTCGTTTCTCCTTTACTTAAATGATGCTCCGCATTTTTTGCAAACGCGTAACTTCTTGTCTTCTTCAAAAGTATGACCTACTCTTGTTGGCTTGCCGCACTTAGGGCAAACGAGCTGAACCTTGCATGCGTAAATAGGAGCTTCTGCCTTAACTATTCCGCCAACCTGGCCCATTCTTGTAGGCTTTACATGCTTAGTAACAAAGTTGATACCTTCAACGATTACCTTGCCTTCCTTAGGGCTAACTTCGAGAACCTTACCAGTCTTTCTCTTGTTTGCGCCTTCGAATTTATCGTTATACTTACCTGTAAGCAATACGACTGTGTCACCTTTTTTAACGTGTACTTTACTCATTATGACACCTCCATTATAATACTTCTGGTGCAAGGCTTAAAATCTTAGTGTATTCCTTGTCACGAAGTTCTCTTGCTACTGGTCCGAATATACGTGTACCCTTTGGATTCTTGTCTTCCTTAATAATTACAGCAGCGTTCTCATCGAAGCGGATGTATGTTCCATCCTCTCTTCTTAAGCCCTTTGCTGAACGAACGATAACTGCTTTAACAACGTCACCCTTCTTAACAACGCCACCGGGTGTTGCCTTCTTAACAGAAGCTACAACTACATCGCCGATATTTGCATATCTTCTGCGTGTACCGCCTAAAACTCTGATGCACATGAGTTCCTTAGCCCCAGTGTTGTCTGCTACCTTCAGGTAAGTCTGCATCTGTATCACAGTCGTTCTCCTCCTTTCAGAATTAAAGCTGATTTACAGCGTGAATATCATTAAATTTTGATTGATTACTTAGCCTTTTCAATTATGTTTGTAACTCTCCATCTCTTATCCTTTGAGAGTGGACGTGTTTCCATAATTTCTACTCTGTCGCCGATTCTGCACTCATTCTTTTCATCGTGAGCCTTCATCTTAACAGTTCTCTTGATGATCTTCTTGTAAAGTGGATGTTTAACATTGTCAACGATAGCAACAACAACTGTCTTGTCCATCTTGTCGCTAACTACTTTACCGACTCTTGTTTTTCTGAGACTTCTTTCAGACATCGCTAAATCCTCCCTTTCTTACTGCTGTACTGACTTGATTTCCTGTTCACGGAGAACAGTCTTAATACGAGCAATATCTTTCTTTACAGCCTTTAAACGAGCTGTATTTTCGAGCTGATTTACAGCTAACTGAAAGCGGAGATTGAAGAGCTCCTGCTTAAGATCTTCCAGTTTGTTATTCATTTCTTCAACAGATAATTCTTTTATATCAGTTGCCTTCATTACTGCTCGCCTCCCTCTGTTTCCTTCTTAACGAACTTACACTTGATAGGGAGCTTGTGCATAGCAAGACGCATAGCCTCTCTTGCCTGTTCTTCAGATACGCCGGCAATTTCAAACATTACTCTGCCTGGCTTAACTACAGCTACCCAATATTCAGGTGCACCTTTACCAGAACCCATTCGAGTTCCAAGTGGCTTCTTTGTAACCGGCTTATCAGGGAATACCTTGATCCAAACCTTACCGTTACGCTTGATATATCTTGTCATTGCGATACGGGCTGCTTCGATCTGATTTGAAGTAATCCAAGCTGGCTGAAGAGCCTGTAAACCATATTCACCATTTGATACTTTATTTCCGCGAAGTGCCTTACCTGTCATACGACCTCTGTGGACACGACGATATTTAACTCTCTTTGGAAGTAGCATTACTGGTTACCTCCTTCATCTTTTTTGTTTCTTGGCTTACGGAATGACTTGTTGTCATCACGTCTCTTTCTTGCAGGTGCCTTGTCTTCGTTCTTGTCCGGAGATTCACCCTTGAGAATTTCACCCTTGTAGATCCATACCTTAACGCCGAGACGTCCGTATGTTGTGTGAGCTTCTGCAGTACCATAGTCGATATCAGCTCTGATTGTCTGAAGCGGAATAGTACCTTCGTTGTAGCTTTCTGCTCTTGCGATTTCAGCACCGCCTAAACGACCTGAAACTCTTGTCTTGATACCCTTTGCACCAAGTCTGATTGCACGTCCGATTGACTGCTTCATAGCACGTCTGAATGAGATTCTGTTTTCAAGATCAAGTGCAATCTTTTCAGCAACGAGCTGTGCGTTGAGATCCGGCTGCTTAACTTCTACAATGTTTATTAATACCTGTGAACTGCCTGCCATCATCTTTTCAACCTGTAAACGGAGCTTTTCAATTTCAGCGCCGCCCTTACCGATTACGATACCTGGCTTTGCACAGTGGATGTGGATTCTTGTCTTGTCTGCAAAACGTTCGATTTCTACTCTTGCTACACCAGCAGCGTAAAGTCTCTTCTTGATGAAGTTACGTACGTTGTAGTCTTCAACGAGCATATCGCCGAAAGCAGCCTTGTTAGCGTACCAACGTGAATCCCAATCCTTAATAACGCCAACACGGAAACCGTGTGGATTTACCTTCTGGCCCATAGTCTACCTCCTATTTGGGATTATTCTTTTTCCTTTAATACCATAGTGATGTGTGATGTTCTCTTAAGAATTCTATAAGCTCTGCCCTGTGCTCTTGGCATTATGCGCTTCATAGTTGATCCAGGAGAAACAAAGCACTCTGCAACATAGAGTCTTTCCTTATCCATGTCATTGTTGTTTTCAGCATTGGCAATAGCAGACTTTAAAAGCTTTTCGATGTCTTCACATGCTGCCTTTGGTGTGTGCTTTAATACTGCCATAGCATAGTCAACCGGCTTATTTCTGATAAGGTCAAGTACAATCTTAACTTTTCTTGGTGAAATGCGGACATTTCTTAAATAAGCTCTTGCTTCCATAGTGAAGTCCTCCTTTCCTTATTTCTTACCGTTATTTGATGTTTTTGAACCAACGTGACCCTTATAAGTTCTTGTAGGAGCAAACTCACCAAGTTTGTGACCAACCATGTCTTCTGTAACATATACAGGCACATGCTTACGTCCGTCATGAACAGCAAATGTATGACCAACAAACTCAGGGAAAATTGTTGAAGAACGGCTCCAGGTCTTTAATACCTTCTTTTCGCCAGCTTCATTCATCTGAACAACTCTCTTGTAAAGTACTTCCTGAACGAAAGGTCCCTTCTTAATACTTCTGCTCATTTATTTTTCCTCCTTTCAAGAATTATTTACCGTTTCTGCGTTTTACGATGTACTTGTCAGAACGGTTATGCTTCTTACGAGTCTTGTAGCCAAGTGTTGGCTTGCCCCAAGGAGTAACAGGACCCGGACGTCCGATTGGTGACTTACCTTCACCACCACCGTGTGGGTGATCGCAAGGGTTCATTACAGAACCACGTACTGTAGGTCTCCAGCCCATGTGACGCTTTCTTCCTGCTTTACCGTAATTAACGTTTTCGTGATCGATATTACCTACCTGACCAACTGTAGCCTTACACTGGATCGGTACGTTTCTTAATTCGCCTGAAGGGAGTCTGAGAAGAGCGTAAGCACCTTCCTTAGCCATAAGCTGAGCCATGTTACCAGCTGAACGAACGAGCTGAGCTCCCTTGCCCGGATAAAGTTCGATGTTGTGAATGAATGTACCTACCGGGATGTCAGCAAGTGCAAGTGCGTTACCTGGCTTGATATCAGCGTCAGATCCACTTCTTACTGTATCGCCAACCTTAAGTCCGTTAGGTGCGATGATGTATCTCTTTTCACCGTCTTCATACTGAAGAAGTGCGATGTGTGCTGAACGGTTCGGATCGTACTCAAGAGTAATTACCTTAGCGTCCATCATATCCTTATCACGCTTGAAGTCGATGATACGATACTTTCTCTTGTTTGCGCCGCCTCTGTGGCGAACTGTTATTCTTCCGTAGCTGTTTCTACCTGATTTATTCTTTAATGGCTCAAGTAAACTTTTCTCCGGAGCAACCTTTGACAACTCTGAATAATCTGTACATGTCATCTGACGACGAGATGGTGTTGTCGGCTTGTATGTTCTGATTGCCATTATATTCACTCCTTAAAATGCGTTTTTCGCGGGAGCATTACTCCCATACATAACTTTTCAGTCTTTAATAAATCTGACTTATCAGATCATACCGTCGAAGAATTCGATTGTCTTTGAATCTTCCTTAAGTGTAACGATAGCCTTCTTCCAGTCAGCTGTCTTGCCTACATATCTGCCTACGCGTTTTGTACGGCCGTTGCAGTTAATTGTATTAACCTTTGCAACTTCTACTCCGAAAAGCTTTTCTACTGCTTCTCTGATTTCGATTTTGTTAGCGTTCTTATCAACCTTAAATGTGTACTTTCCTGTCTGGAGAGCATCCATACTTCTCTCTGTGATGATAGGCTTGATAATGATATCCTGTGGTGCCTTCATTATGCGTACACCTCCTCGATTTTAGCTACTGCATCCTGAACAACAATAAACTTGTCGTAGTTTAATATATCATAAACATTCAGTGTATTAACGAGTGTTGTCTTTACGCCTGGGATGTTTGCAGCGCTCTTGATAACCTTCTTGTCAACTTCAGGCATAACTATAAGAGCCTTGCCTTCAACGTTGAGAGCCTTTAACATCTGAACGATTGTCTTTGTTTTGAATTCTTCCATTCTGATTGAATCGAGAACGAGAAGATTTTCGTCCTGAAGCTTAACTGATAATGCAGACTTCATAGCGAGTCTTCTTACCTTCTTGTTAAGAGAATATCTGTAGTCTCTTGGCTTAGGACCAATTGCAACACCACCATGAACCCACTGAGGAGCACGGATAGAACCCTGTCTTGCATGACCTGTTCCCTTCTGTCTCCATGGCTTTCTGCCGCCTCCGCGTACTTCTGTACGAGTAAGTGTTGACTGTGTACCCTGACGCTGATTTGCGAGGTAGTTTACTACCATTGCGTGCATAACAGCTTCATTTGGCTCAATTCCGAAAATAGCATCGGAAAGCTCAGTTTCTGCAACCTGCTTACCATTCATATCAAATACTGAAACCTTAGACATTTATGCTTCCTCCTTTCATTAAGCCTTTACGCTGTCAACGATGCAAACTATTCCGCCCTTAGGACCCGGAACAGCACCCTTGAGTGCAATAAGATTATTTTCAACGTCAATCTTTACAACTTCAAGATTCTGAACAGTTACATTTTCAGCACCCATGTGACCCGGAAGAGCCTTGCCCTTGTAGATACGTGAAGGTGATGAACATGCGCCCATTGAACCAGCATGTCTGTGAACAGGGCCTGTACCGTGTGTAGACTTGAGTCTTGCCTGATTGTTACGCTTGATTGTACCCTGGAAGCCCTTACCTTTGCTTACGCCGCTTACGTCAACTGCATCGCCTACTGCAAATACATCAGCCTTAAGTACATCGCCTACATTAACTGCGCTGCAGTCATCAAGTCTGAATTCCTTAAGTGTCTTCTTGCAGGCAACATCAGCCTTCTTGAAGTGACCCTGTAATGGCTTTGTTACGTTCTTGAGTTTAACGTCGCCGTATCCGAGCTGAACTGATTCATAACCATCGTTTTCGATTGTCTTCTTCTGAACAACTACGCAAGGACCAGCTTCGATAACTGTTACAGGAATTACTTTTCCTGTTTCGTCGAAAATCTGTGTCATACCGATTTTCTTACCGATAATAGATTTCTGCATTTTAATCCTCCTAAGTTATTGGTTGACACGTGGTCAACATGACTTTGATGCATCTACCGAAATTACTTTTCAGACATTTCGATGAGCACACCAGCTGGAATCTCGAGATTACCGAGTGTTTCCATTGTTTTGTTTGTCGGTCTGATAATGTCGATAAGTCTCTTGTGAGTTCTCATTTCGAACTGTTCACGGCTATCCTTGTACTTGTGTACGGCACGAAGAATAGTAACTATCTCCTTATCAGTCGGCAGCGGAATAGGTCCTGAAACTCTTGCACCGCTTCTCTTTGCAGCTTCAACTATCTTAGCAGCTGCTGCATCAACTACAGCGTGTTCATAACCCTTGATCTTGATTCTGATCTTTTCCTTTTCAGCCATTTTTTTCGCCTCCTTATAGAATTTGCGGGGGGCATTGTTTTTAATTCGTAACACTTAGCCGTGTGTTTCCTGCGTCACCATACTAAAAAAGTCTGCAAAACATATAGTTTCCAGACTTCATAACACAACACAGGTTTAGACCGACCCTGAAAATGCACAGAATGAGCATATCAGACCCAGTTTAAATCACACACAGTGTTCGTTATTACAATCGCCCGGTTTAAAATCGGACATACTCCACGAAAATTCCCCGTCATACCGACAGCAACCTTTCGCTTCATCGCATATCAACTTCGCAGTCAAATCCCGACTGCTTTCTAATTATATCATATGCACGAAAATAATGCAAGTTTTTTTATCTGTTTAAATTGTAAATTTTTTGTGAACGAATTTTTTCTGCTATTCACAGATTTTTTGACAGGTATTTTTGTATAATCTTAATAATAGTATTTTTTCGATAATTAAGCTATAATTAATAGTATACTATAAAAATACATTAAAGGACGTGCTTAAAATGGCTAAAGAAAAAGATCTCAAAGAAATTATCAAAAGCAAAAAGGGGCTCATCGATGAATTCAAGGAATTTATTTCCAAAGGCAATGTAATGAACCTTGCAGTCGGCGTTATCATCGGTGCTGCATTTCAGAACATTGTTACTGCACTTACAAGCAGTTTCATCAATCCGCTTATCGCACTTATAACAGGTGGCTGTCAGAAGGACGAGAACGGCAATCTTATTCTTGTTGGTGGTAAGTTTACCATTAACGGAGTGGCCTTTGACTATGGTTCATTTATTTCAGCTGTAATAAATTTTCTGATTATGGCTCTCATACTTTTTATCATGGTAAAAGCTGTTAATGCTGCAATGGCTATAGGTAAGAAACCTGAAGAACCGGAAGCTCCTGCTGAACCGGAGCCAACAAAGGAAGAAGTTCTTCTTACAGAAATCAGAGACATACTTAAGGAAAAATAATATTAAATCCGCCGGCATGAATTATACCGGCGGATTTTTTTAGAAGCAGTTTACTTCTTTGAGTTTAAGGTACAAAGCAGCATTTGTATGCTGGATATAAGGGTTTACATAGAATATACCAAGTATTCCGAATGTTATAGCTGTAAGGAATCCCCATCCGATAAATGATAAATCAAGTACAAAAGCATTCCACTTGTTTCCGTTCATCATTTTTCTGCTTAGTTCAAATGCCTCTTTACGTGTAAGTTCAGGCTGGTCTGCGAGAATGTATGAAACCATCCGGTATTCGTAGGACTTTATAATTCCGGGAATAATAAAAAGAAGTGACCATAATCCGATAAACAAATCCCTTAAAAATACTGACAGTACTATTTTATTATAATCAGTTGCAAACGACCATTTTAAATGTGATAATTCTTCTCCGCCAGTCTCTCTGCTGTTTATAAAAAACTTATCACATCCAACTGCAAGGGGATTCAGTAAAAATATTTTCAGAAGTGACCCTAAAACGGAAAAAAACATCAGTACAGAGAGATATCCAAAAAGGTATGATATTACAGCTAACGGATCAGATTCTGTTGATAATACATTAAGTATATCTTCATCTGTAGCAGACTGATTCAGATTCAACCTGGCTGTACCCCCGGCTGCAATTACAGCAACAAGTCCGGCTGCAACTGAGCGCCAGTAGTTTGCATTTAATGATATTTTTGCATTTTCCTTAAGTTCGCGACGATTCCACATAAATATTACCTCCGATACTATAATATGATTAATCAAAACAAAAATATTTTTTGATTATATAGAATACATATTATTATCGGATTTTATGATATTATTTTCTATGCATTTTTCAGATAACATTTTTTTGTTTTACCATTGTTATTTCGTAAAAAACAGCAGAAATAAACATTTCTACAGCAAATTTACCGGTACATATCTTCGAGAGTAATAAGTTTTACTCCCTGTTCCTCAGCCGCAGATAAGAACTTCCAGGTTTTCCTGTGAAGAAGAATTCAGTGCGGAAAAATATACAGCCGGTTTCCCTTTGCAGAATTCACTTATAAGCGCAGTTTTCCCGACACGACGTCTTCTGTATATAATAACACATTCCCAGTTTCCGTTTTCATAACGTTTGTTAAGTTTCCCAAGTTCATTTTCTCTGCAGTAAAATTTCATTGTATCACCCTTTCAGCAAACTAACTCGTAATCTACTAACTTACGTTTTAGTTTATCACAAATATATTTTTTAGTCAACTGATTTACGAAAGCCTTCACTTATATAAGCACCGTTTACCTTAAAGATTACATGTTTTTTCAAATAATCAGAATTTTTTCTGTTTGATGCGTTTGTCGATTTAAGCATAATAAAATAATAACAGCCAGAGACTTATCTCCGACTGTTATCATTTTATTATTCAGGGAAGCGGAATTTCAACATCTACTGACTCAATCCTTATAACTGTATCTTTGGCTGGCATTTCAAAGGTGTATACTGTAAATTCCATATCTGAACTGCTTAAGTTTATTTTCTCATCATTCACATAAACGTTATAATAGTGTTCTGTTGCTGTAAAAAGTTTCAATGTTACGGTTTCACCAGGCATATAAGATGTTTTAAGTGGTTCTGCAAGTGGTACAGAAGACGGGGAAATAATTAATGAAGGATTTAACAAAATACTCTTCAGCAGGCATAAATCAACTATATTAACTTTTCCGTCCTTGTTTAAATCAACAGCTGAAATAGTTAAAGTATCAGCATCTGAAGAACCAGTCAGCCATTTCTGAAATCTCAAAACGTCCATTACATTCAGAGCACCGTCAGAATTGATATCTCCCGTCAGAATTGAACTTTCATTTTCACTCCATACATGTTTTTTCATATAAACAGTTATATCTATATCTGCACTGTCTGTAAAAACAATATCCTGATTACTCTTTTCACTGTCTATAAAGTATGAGTATCCGTCATAATCCATTCCTGAATATTGAATGGTGTATGAGAAATTTGTATTGACATTTTCAAAAGTACACGGATTTTTTTCAGAAGGATTAAATCCTCCAAGGTAAACAGCACCTCCGGCACCATTAGACATACCTTTTGGTGATCCAACAATTCCAAAAGATTTTCTGTCTTCTGTAAAAGGTTCGTTTGTTTCTTCATCAATAACGGTTACCGTAATAGTTCCCATGGCTGGTATTGAAGCAGCCTGAGCTTTATTCGAAGACACATTTACATCTGCAAAAGCCGGCAAACCCATACCAGCTGCAAGTGAAAGACATAAAATAAAAGAAATGATTTTTTTCATTATAATCACTTTTCCCTTCTCATAAAAATATGAAATCTGCCGCATGATTATTTCTCTTTATCTTAAATACTTTTTATACTGCGAAAATGATTCATCAAATAAAAATATTTCAATCTGTGCAGTTGAAATGTATTGAGTTAAGGGGATATTCAAAACAGTTCTGCAATTATTTTCTAACAATACTTCCGTCCGAAATTTCTATTATTCTGTTACACTGTTCTGCAACTTTCGGATCATGAGTTACAATAACAACGGTTTTACCCTGTTCATTCAGTTTGTAAAACACCCCCATAATTTCATCAGATGTTCTGGAATCAAGTGCTCCGGTCGGTTCATCTGCAAGTATTACAGATGGCTCGTTCACAATAGCTCTTGCTATTGCAACACGCTGTTTCTGACCACCGGATAATTTATTTACAGGCTTTCTGGCCATGTCATCCATTCCGACTGATTTTAACGCCTTCATTGCAAGTTCAGTACGGTTCTTTTTTTTATTTACAGCAAAATCGAGTGGAAGCAGCACATTTTCCACACATGAAAATTCATCAACCAGAGCAAAATCCTGCATAACAAGACCTATTTTACTGTTTCGTATTTCGGCAAGCTTTTTTTCGTTCAGTTTTGATACCGATATATTATCAATTATGTACTCACCGGATTCATAACTATCTATACAGGCAAGAATATGGAGCAAGGTTGATTTGCCGGCCCCGGATTTTCCGATTACCGCTGCAAATTCTCCGTCTTCAACTTTTAAATCAATATCTTTAAGTGCTTCGAATTCATTCGGCTTTCCTTTGTTGTATACTTTGCAAATATTTTTTAGTTCAAGCATATTTTCCCCCGTCAATTTGATTTTAGTATTTGATTCGGTGTATTTTTTCCTATTATTCTCATTGGAAGAATCATAGAAAATCCGATATATAACAACGATACTGCTATACAGCCTGATATCTGAAAGAATCCCAGTTCTATTACTGTATTTTTCAGCAGTCCGTTTATCTGCAGAACAAAGATTCCTCCAATACTTAAAAACAGGGATGCGCTGACGCACAATAATGATGAAAAGAAATTTACCCACGCACAGTTCATCCATTTTAAGCCGCAGATATAATACACGGCGTAGTTTTTTAGCTGATGTCTTGCTGAAAGAGCAGAAATACTTGCAGAACCAACAAGTGTTAATATTACTATGCATATGAATACAGGTAAAACACCATTTATTTGAGACAAAATAAATTCTATACTGTTTTTTTTCATTTTATCAGATGATTCAAATCGAAGTGTATTTAATGATTTCATTTTACGAACATCATTTTCAATAATCTCATCCGAAATGCTGTCAGGATAATTAATCATCACATTACCATTTAGCTGCATAATAATCTGCTTATCCAGCAGATCTTTTTGCTGCATAAGGAAAAGCACACTTTCTTCACGTTCATAACTGTAATTCCGGTAAAATGTTCTGAAATCAACCTTTGCATCAAAGTTATCAGGAAACAAAAATATTTTCGTATCTTCCCTGAGAACACCAATAATTTCCCCTTTAACTTTATTGTCAAAACAGCTGAGATTTATTATATCTCCAGGTTTAAGTCCATAATCATTTTGAGAAACAACAACAGGAATAGTTTCATGAACGGTACTGTCAGTTTTAAACCAGTGTCCGCATTCCAGTTCCGGCGTGAAAATTTCAGCGTATTTATCATCATAACTTATAAACCGGTCAGTTTTTTCTCCTTTTTCATACTTTAGCCAGACATTGTACTGAGCTGTTATTTCTTTTTCTCCGCCTAATAATTTATATATCTCATCTGTACTTCTTAAAGTAACTCCTGTATCAGGATTTATTACATTAAATACTGTATAAAAATTTCCCTTTTTATCAAGGAATTCTTTTACAGGAATATAATATGTAAAACGTGAAATTACTGTTGAAATCATGCTTATCAGGATTATAAATGTTGCTGACATCTGGAGAACAGTAAGAAGGTTCATAAGCTTATTATGTTTCAGATTTCTGACGCCCAGCTTAAGAAGCATTATTTACCCTCCTTTTCTTCACGAATGGATTTATTCAGAAATTCCTTTATCATTACAAAAAGAACAATAAGAGATGTAACTATGTATATGCCTGAAATACGCATATAAATATCAGCACTGTATACTTCACTTATAAACTCAAAATAATTATCAAAAACAGGAATCACCAGTTCGTTATAAATAATTGCCGTTAATATAAATAAAGGAACCGTTATTATCATACATTCAGCAAGAAAAAATATCATTGCTCTTCCTTTGGTACACCCGCATATTCTGAATACAGCAAGCATCTTAATTCTTTTGGACAGTATGAATCTGTAAAGTGCAGAAAAATTCACCGCTGACAGAAAAGCTATAAGTACAGATATAATCAGTATTGTATTGTAAAAATATGTATTTTCTTTTTCTATGAAGTACATATCAGGAAATTTTATGGCACTCCCAAATGTTTTTTCAAAATTATTCCTAAGTTCATTATACTGGGAAGTCTTTACCGGCCTGTCAAAATAAATAAATATTTCATCCTGAAACACCGTATCTTCATCCAGAGACTCAAACGGAAAAAGTGGTGCATAACTGGCGGTGTGGTAACCAATAATCTCATATTCTTTTCCCTGTATTTTAATCCGGCTTTTTCTTTCCAATTCTGAAATATTTTTGTATACAGTATTATTTTCTCTATATTCATCCGGTACATTCAATAAGGCAACAAGATCACCGTTTTTTTCCTGCTCATCGGTAAAATAATATCCGGTTATAATTTCACCGTTTTGTTTAATGTTTCTTTCAAACAGTTCAGAACGCTTAATTTTTTTATTTTCAATAGTAAATCTGTTCAATACCCTGGTTTTATACTGATTATCAAGGTCTTCAAGAACCGGATATGCTCCATACATAGTAATATGCTTATTCGTTTTATCCGAAACTGAAAACACGCACCTTTTAAGCTTTTCTTTTGTTACAGAATCACTGTCAAGTATTTCTATATAAATAGAATTTACTTTACTCTCTTCATCAGCCTCAACCATACGGTAGTTCTGATACAGTCCGTATGAAAAAATAATTATAAACGAAGAAGTTATTACACATATAACTATAAGCATGAATATCATTTTTTCATTTTTTATAAATAACTTTATATTTTTCAATATATATTTCATAATAACTAAGATTTACCTCAATAAATATTTGACGAATGAAAAAATATAAAATCTTTTCATTCGTCAGGATTATTAATATAATGTTTTATTCCAGTTTGAAAGAGGGGTACCAACAGGAGAAGTACCTGAATATAATGTTCCCCTGAATTCAGTGGATTCTATATGAGTCCAACCAGATTCAGTAAAATATGAACAGGAACTCATACATCCGTTAGCACAATCTTCCATATGATTATTCGCATATTTTATTGAACCATCATCCAAATGTGCTGTCAGAGATGTTTGCGCATATCTCGTTGCTCCTGATCTATTAAGCAGACTACATCCAGTAGAAACATCGTATTTATCATAGGTGAATTTTGAGTACGAATCAACATCAAGTGCCGCGTTTGCACTTAGGACAGTTACGCTTGTTAAACAAGAAACTGTAATAACCGCAGTTATTAATTTTTTCAGTAATTTTGTCATAATTAAAATTCTTCCTTTATCATTATTTTACCCATCACCAGCATACCCGCCACCATTCCAAGTGACAAACTGACACATTCCATTATAATATACCATTGCATTAAAACACTAACGGCATACACAAGGATTTCTGCCACAAGGATTTGTCTTGATTTTCTTCGAAAAACATTATATTCCGTTTTATCAAGAGGTTTATTTTTATCCGGTACTGGTGAAA
>JAUNJJ010000250.1 GCA_030533325.1 Oscillospiraceae bacterium | reverse complement strand
ATAAAGGTTGTTGTGTAGTATGTGGCAATAATTATAATGTAATGCCCAATGCTCATTATATACCTAGGTCAAAAGGTGGTCTTGGAATAGAACAAAATATTGTTACTTTATGTACTCCACTTACACAAAATAAATGCCATCATAAATACGATAATGGATCAAGTGAAGAACATATATATATTAAGGAAAGAATAAAACAATATTTAATGTCTAAATATGATAATTGGAATGAAGATGATTTAACATATAAAAAATGGTAACTTATGTTACCATTTATTTTTATTTGGAGGGAGTAATCAGGGTTGAACTGATAATCAAGGAGTTGCAGTCCTTTGCCTTACCTTTTGGCTATACTCCCATAAAAGGGTTTATTCAACCCTCCATGCACACCACATAGTTTTATCTCTACAATCAAATGTATCAAATATAGTTCCATCTACACAACAAGTAATATGTCCTTTCATTGTAATCAAATATGTTCCGTAAGGGTGTTGTTTTATAAACTCACCTACTGTCGAACCAGTTTCTCGTACTCTTTTATATCTACTGTCTAGTAATGGTTCTATAAAATTTACGTCATCAAGTATTATTCCGTTTCTTCCTGCTATGCGACTTAATTCGTCATAAGTTTGTTGCCATGATTTTCCTTCTGCTAAACTTATGGCTCTAATAGTGCAATCATTAACAAAATTCCCTTTAGAATTAGCATTGTAAAATTTATAACTCATTATCTATCAAGTTCTTGCATTATTTCTTGCATAGCTTGTTTGAATATCATTTTGTCTTGTGGTTCTAATTCTTCTGCTATTGCATAACCAAATTTTTTAAATGCTTCACTCATTTTATATGCACTATCTTCTTTAGCACCATAGTTACCACTTTCTTGATAATTTCCATAATGATATGCCATTTCTTCTAATGGTTCTTCTCCACGATATCTACCTCTACCACTTCCAGGTACTCCACGTCTTCCATAGTTACCTCTATATCTTCCTGTTCCTGGTACTCCTCTTGCTCCATAGTTTCCGTAATCTTCGTAATCATTATATCTCATATCGTTTCCCTCCTTTAATTGTTTTATTTGTTCTATATCTTTTTGAATATCGACTATTTTATAAAGTGTTTCTAGATTACTAGAAGATATATTTTCAGTTGTTATTTTTTCTAACAATGAATTAGTTTGTTCTTCTATTTTGTCCATAACACTTCTTATTTCAGTTTGTTCTTCTTCCATAAAATCACCTATAATTTAGTTATTGTTAAGTTAGCATTTTGAATTAAAGGTGCTTGTGTATCAGTTGCAGTTCCTGGTATTGTTGTTCCTGTTAATCCAACCATCCATTTAACTTTAGGTCTAACTTTCATAAAACTTTTAAACCTTTGTGAGCTGTAATTCTTGAAAGATGATAATTCATCAATTACAACCATATCAAAGTTGAATTTAGAACCCATTTTTTCAACCAGCCACTTAACATTGTCACGATTAATAATATAAATATCGGCATTGTTCCTCAAAGCAGCTATTCTTTCTTTTTCTGTTCCAACAACAATCTCATATTTTAAGTTTTGTAGATGTTCCCATTTTTCTATTTCAGCTTTCCAACTAAATCTTGCAACTCTTAAAGGTGCTATAACTAGAACTTTATGAACATCAAAACTATCAAATAATAAGTTGTTTATTGCTGTTAAAGTTATTGATGTTTTTCCAAGTCCCATATCAAGTAGAATGGCTGACTCTTTATGACTCTCAATAAACTCGGTCGCATACTTTTGATAATTATGTGGTTTGTATATCATCGATTACACCTCCAATATCTTCTACATTGTCTAACACATATACACTAAATCCCATCTCTTTTAACTTTTTAATTCTTACGAGTTGGAGTTTTCTTGGTTTTTGCTTTGGTGCTTTTAATTCCACAAATGCAATCTTGCCTTTTGACATTAGTACCATTCTATCTGGTATTCCATCTAATCCAGTTGATGCAAGTTTCAAACATAAGCCACCATGCTTTTTAACCTTACTTACCAACCTCTGCTCTATATACTTTTCTCGCATCTAACTACACTCCCATCAGTCTTTTAAAATTAGGTGGTGTCAGTCGTAGTCGGTCATTTCCATAACTTTTCTTATATATTAATTTTTTTAACTCTATAGAATATTTATAGAAAAGACTGTCATTGACTGACACCTTTTTAATTTTCTAGAAATTCAGACTTAAGTTTTAAGCCATAAATTAGTCTGCTAGACTTAGTTCTTCTTCTTTGAAATCCAGCACTTTCAAGAGCAGTGTAAAAATCAGTTGTACTTCTAATGTAGTCACCAACCCTAGTACAATACTCTCGGTATGAACTATAAACATCACCAGAATTTTCGCTGAATGAACTATCTACTTCACAACACTCATCTAAAAATTGAGAAAACCAGTCATTGCTTTCCTTATATTTTTTGATGGCACTTTCAACAACAGATGGTTTAGTTAAATGATATCCATTATCGATTACTCGTTTTGAACCTTCCATTATCCATTTAAGAATTGCACCTCCTGCATTTTCATATAGATAATCTGCATAATTCTTAATATCTGACGAACCTTCAATTTTAGCATTAAATGGAATAACTATAAGTCTTCTCCATGTTCCTTCATCAATAGCACCTACCTTTGGTAGATGATTTGTATAAAGTACTAAAGTATGTGTTGGCTCGAACTTAAAAGGCTCTTTATATTTTTTCTCAGCATAGATTTCATCAGTAGAACATAGCTGTTTTATATTTGAAGTATTAAACCT
>JAUNJJ010000249.1 GCA_030533325.1 Oscillospiraceae bacterium | reverse complement strand
TGATAAAACAGGGAATATCTCGGAAACAACAGATTCAGAAGGAACAACTGTTTCTGCAAAATATGATGCATTAGGAAATGTCATAGGTACAACTGATGGAAACCTTACTAATATCATATATCAATACGATAAGTCAGGAAATCTAATTGCAAAACCTTCTACAAGTGGAAAATGTGTCAGATATGGATATAATGCATTAAATATTTGTACACAGATTACAAATGGCAGAGAACAAAAAACTGAGTATAGTTACGATAAAGCAGGACGAGTTATCAAAGCACTTGAATATGATAGTGAAGGTAATATTTCAAATACTGCAGAATATGAATATGATGCAAACGGAAATGTGCTTTCTGTAAAAGATAATACAGGAATCATAACAAGAACTTATGATGAACTGAACCGCATAAGTACATATACTGATACATTTGGAGATGCAATAAAGTACACATATGATTTAGAGGGGAATCTTAATAGGATTGACTATCCTGATGATGGTGACAAAAAG
Source organism: Oscillospiraceae bacterium (assembly GCA_030533325.1). GTDB lineage: Bacteria > Bacillota > Clostridia > Oscillospirales > Ruminococcaceae > HUN007. The sequence continues at coordinate 2,283 of JAUNJJ010000249.1, read as the reverse complement.
ATTTTTGTAAAGTATGAGTATGACAAAGCAGCACAGCTTACAAAGGTAATTGACTGGGAAGGGAAAATTACTGAATATAAATATGATACTGTCGGAGAAGTATCTTCAGTAAAAAAACCTGATGGTTCAACAGTGACCTATCAGTATGATAAAGCAGGAAATCTTTTAAGTGCTGATAATAAAACTGAAGAAAGTGTAATTACATCTTACAATTATCGATATGATGCAAACAGTAATCTTATCAGAGAAGAATCATTAACAGACAATACTATTTATGCAATGGAATATGATTCTCTTAATAGATTATTATGCAGAACAGCAGCAAATAAAAATGAATGGTTTGAGAAAAAACTTGAAATTTTCGGAAAAATATCCGGATATTCAGATACTATTCCTTCTGAATTAATACATCGTCTTTTTAGTTTTGATTCAGGAACTACAACAAAAGAAATATTTGGCTATGACAAATCAGGAAATATAAAGGGTTTTAACAGAACAGTAAATTATGATGGTATATTAAAAAGTACATCGTCTTCAAAAGTTTTGTATTACGGAGAAAATAATCAGTTACTGAGGTACACAGATAACAACGGAATTACAATGGCTAATCCTTTGATTTCCATGGGTCTTGGTATTATTCCTGCATATTTCGGAAGAATTATAAAGTATGATGACGATGGAAACATGATCTCAGTTTATATTAACGGCAAAGACGAATTGTTAAGCTATGACATTAAAAATCGCTTGACATCATGCGGAGAAACGTTGTATACTTATGATGCTGAAGGAAACAGAATAAAGGTTACAGAGGGAAGTGAAGAAACCAGATATCTCTACGATACAAATCAGCCGCTTCCAAAAGTAATAAAGAGTACTTCAGGCGGGAAATCAACAATTTATGTATACGGCAGAGAACTTATAAATGAAGTAACAGATTCAGGTATAAAGTATTATCATTACGATTATCGCGGGAGTACAGCAGCACTTACTGACAGTAAAGGTAATGTAACAGACAGATATCAGTATGATGTTTACGGAAACAGCAGTCACACAGAAGGAGATTCGGTTACACCGTTCCTTTATAACGGCTCGGTCGGAGTAATGACAGATTCAAATAATCTGTTATACATGACAACACGCTATTATAACCCTGAAACAGCAAGATTTATATCAGCAGACAGTGTTACAGGAAATATAAAAAATACGCAGTCTCTGAACAGGTATACATACTGTGAAGGAAATCCGGTAAACTTCTATGATCCGTTTGGAATGAGTCCTGAAGTAAGAGCACAGAAACAGGCACAAAGAGAAAAGGAAAAACGATACGCAATTTCAGAAAAGATTCATGGAACTCTCGATGCGGCAGGAATGATACCAGTAATTGGCTTTGCAGCAGATGGAATTAACTTCTTGATATTCACTTTTGAAGGAGATCTTGCTGGAGCAACATTCTCAGCAATAGCATTTATCCCGATTATAGGAGAAACGGCAACACCGACTAAGTATGGAAGCAGACTTGCTTTGGCGACAGCTTCGTCCGGAGCAGATAATGCGTTTAGAATGGCGGAAAAGTATAGTGATGATGCGGCGGAGTTATTGGTTAAGAACTGTAGAAAATCAAAGGCACTTGTTGAAGAGACAGAAGCTTTAATTGATGATTTTGCAAAAGAACCATTTCTTCCAGAGGATTATTATGGAAAGCATTTAGCTAAACAAGTAACACCAGGAATAAAATCGTTATCAAAGTATGACGAATTAGGAAATTTAAAACAAACAAAGTATTATGATGAATATGGAAGAGAAATAGGATGGGTGGATTATTCTAATCATGGATACCCTGATAGTCATGTTACACCGCATTGGCACGAAGTTATTTATGATGAGGAATATCCATTAGGAATTAAAATTAATCATAGAATGGATTCAAATATTCCGTTTAATTAAAGACGAGAGGAAAAGTACATGTTAAAAATACATTCTTGTGACCCAAACAATAATGCTGAATTGATAAGCGATATTATTAAATGCATTGATTGTAAATTTAACGATTATTACTGGCATATTTCAGATTTAGAAATAATAGCTAATGACAGAGAGGATTATATATACAATAAACCTTTGTTTAGTGAAAGAGTTTTGAGCTTTCAAAAGCAGGTAGATGATGAACATGGCGTATACATAAAGAAAAATTTATTATTGAAAATATTATTTGAGAGCAGAACAATTTATAGAGGAGTGTTTTCCTGCTTTAATAACGGTACTGGTAAATTAGCATCATACAGT
>JAUNJJ010000248.1 GCA_030533325.1 Oscillospiraceae bacterium | reverse complement strand
AAGCAGATAAATACAGATTTGAAAAGCTTTCAGAGCAGGATTATGGAAGAGTCGGTTTCGGAAAAATAACTGAATAAGGGGATAATAAAAGAACCGGATTTAAACATATCTGGTTCTTGTTTTTTTACTGTCAACCATTTAATGGATTGCGGAATTAAAATAAATATGATACAATAACATAAGATAGTCCGGTATAAAAGAAAGGAGCCCCCGTATGTACAGTATAATGCACAAGACCGAAATAATAGCATTAGCGGATGAAGAAAAAATAACTGAAATAATCAATAAAGCATTATGTCCTCATTGTTTTACAGTGGGGATGCCTTTGTATATATGGCTGGACAACAGATGCGTGGATAAGCACCGCCCCCATTCAAGAAAGCTTTTTAAAGCGTTAAGACTACGTAATTCCGAAAATACAGCAGAGCTTATATCTGTTGGACATGGAGTATCAATTACGGATAACTGGTGGATTCAGCGTGATGATGAAAATCCGGACTATAGCAGTCTGAAAAAATACAATGAGCAGATAGCGGATATTGCACTTCTCGGAGGTTCAGATTCTGATGAGAGAAATACAAACGGATATCTTGAACTGGGAACAGTAGGCAGCTATGAAAAAGCCTGGCGTTTTGAAGGCCGCTCCTGGTATATGTATAAACAGGGCGGAATTCAGGAACTGGTAAGTGAATATTACTCATATCTGTTTCTGAAAGCAATGGATTTCAATGTGGCTGAATATCGTATAAAGAGTGTTAAATCAGCCGAAACAGGATTAAGTACAACATTTATGCTGTCGAAGGATTTTACAAATAATGCAGAGGTGGATTTTGAGCCGTTCTGCAATTATTTTAATGATAATGAGGATCCTGATTTCATTATACCACGATTACCTGAAAACCTTATAAAGCAGTATGTTATGACTGTATTTTATGATGCATTATTATTTAACGGAGACAGACACAATCAGAATATAGGTGTAATCCGTGACAGTTCAACCGGTGATATAATTGATCTGGCTCCGGGTTTTGATTATAATTTAGGTCTTATCGCTTCAGGTGTTCCGAGGATAAATAAAAATACCGGAAATGTATTTACCGAATGCATACTGGGAAATGAGACCTGCAGACGTATTTTAAAGGAAAACATCCCCGGCAAACAGAAGATTGCAGACTCTGTAAAATCTGCAACAGAAGGGGTTAAGTCTGCTTTGGGTTTGAATGATTTGAATTACGTTCTGATAGAAAACTATATTAAGGATACCTTTGATTATATTTCGGAAAATATTTAAATATGCTATCCTGAAAAATAAAAATTTTGGAAAAGAACATAGCGAATAGATTAATTCAGATAATCGGTCCGGTTTTGAAAAAGGAACTTAAAAAAGAAGTAAAAATGAAATTATTTGCTTGACATTCTCTTTGGTGTAAAATACAATGTATTTATAAACTACCTGATGGGAGGATTTAATTATGCCAGACACAAGTAAGATAGAATTAATACACGGCTCCTGCGCAGACCAGAATGTCGATGCAGTTGTAAATGCCGCAAATGACGGGTTGTGGGCAGGCGGCGGTATATGTGGTGTGATATTCCGGAAAGCAGGAATGAGTGAACTTCAGGCTGCATGCTCCGAATATAAAACGCCGCTGAAGGATGGAGATGCAGTGATAACACCTGCATTTAAAATGACAAATGCAAAGAAGATAATACATGCGGTAGGACCGGATTTTGGTTTTAAGAAAAATGCTTTCAGTGAGCTTTTCGATGCATATTATAATTCACTTTGCGTACTTATGGAAAATGAGCTTCACAGCATTTCATTTCCGCTTATAAGCGCAGGAATATTCGGCGGAAATTTACCTGATCCGGCTTATGAATCAGCGAAACAGTGTTTCAGAGCATACAAAAAATTTGTACAGGATAATCCGGATTATTATGTTGATGTAAAGCTTTGTGCATTTTCTGACAGGGAAATGAAGAGTGCAATGAAGATTTTTGAAGGAACTTCCGGGAAGGCTGACATTCTGAAATTTCATCTTATTTCTGAAGAAAACGGGTATCTCAGTAACTGGTATCTCAGAGATTTTGTTATTAAAGGAAAGAAATACTGTTGCGTTGAGCAGTATATGATGGAACAGAAGGCATTATTGTTTGGAGATACAGAGACGGCATCCAGAATAATGCAGACAAGTGACCAGCGGAAGATTAAGCAGCTTGGCAGAGAAGCGAGCGGATTTAATAAAGTATTGTGGGACGGAAACAAGCAGATTATTGTATACAGGGGAGTACGTGCAAAATTTGAACAGAATCCCGATTTGTGTTCAATGCTTATTTCAACCGGAGATGCTATACCGGTTGAATGTTCACGTTCTGATAAAATATGGGGGATTGGTCTTGGGATGGACGATCCGGACGTATATGAGATGGATAAGTGGAAGGGGCAGAATCTTCTGGGGTTTATTATTTTGCAGGTGAGGGATGAGATGCGGGATAGGGAGTCTTGGATTTAGGTAATAAAAAGGCAGTTTATCTTGTAAATATGAGATAAGCTGCCTTGATGTTTGAGGAAAGTTAATTTTTTTCTATTGACATAATCCTCTTGAAAATGATAGAATTATAGAAAGAATAAGTAGCAGGAGAGAGAAAATGTTTAATCCGAATAACATAGAAGACCTTAGGTTTTCTACTGAAAAGCAATGAAGCCGGATTACCTGATCCTGAATATTATCAGTCTGAGTTCATGCTTTATGCCATCCTGAAAAATAAAAATTCTGGAAAAGAACATAGCG
>JAUNJJ010000247.1 GCA_030533325.1 Oscillospiraceae bacterium | reverse complement strand
CAAGGTCAGCAAGTTCAACTTTTCCGTTGTATTCAACGTCAGCAGCCAGTTTCTGTTTTGATGTTAATTCTGTTTTGTTTGCAAGATGAATTGCAAGATATGAAAGGTCAGTTACGTCAACCTTTCCGTCATCATTGATATCACCGAATGTAAAATCAGCAGGATCTGACGGATTTGAAGGGTCAGAAGAGGAACCGTTTCCGCCTGTGATTTTTATATCATCAACGAAGAAGTCAATAAGATCAGCAGCAGTATCGTTTTCTGAATATGTTGTCTGAATATAAAGAGCTATATTCTCAGCACCTGCAGGAACTGTGAAGTCGCCTGAGAGTTCAGCCCATTTTCCGCTTGATGCTGTTGCGTCTGCTATATTGTCGTAGTTTGTTGTTCCGTTAAGGTCATACTGAACACCGAATGTAAATCCGGCTGAACTGTAGGAACTGTTGTTGTATCCTGCATATGCACTGAGTGAGTATGAACCTCCGGCCTTGATTTCAGAAGAAGTATTCTGAATACCGTTCCATGAAGCAGTTCTTCCTGTAACGGCAAGTGAACTTGAACCGCCGTGTTTCATATCCGTGCTGATAAGGAGTTTTACACCGTCACCGCGGGCTGTCCATCCGCTTGTATCTGATTCAAAATCAGCATTAATTCCTGTTCCGGATATTGGAGGTGTGCCTGTTGGAGAAACTGTAGGATCTGAAGGAGGAGTTGATGGATCTGAAGGTATCTGGCTAGAACTTCCAGCCTTGAAGAGGTTGCGGAAGTAGTTGTAGAAAAGTGGTGTTCCTACGCTTGCGTCATGTCCGCCGCCCTGAACTTCAAACCAGATGTGATCCTGACCCTTCTGTGTGTAGAGCTCTGAGTACTGTTTAGGGAATGTGCCAACAACAGTGTCGTTTGTACCGCCGCCAATCATAAGGAGGTAAGGCGCTGTTTTGAATCCGAATTCAGCTTCTGTCATGCTTCCGCGGTGGTTAAGGAACATATCCTGAGCAGGTACGATACCAGGAGCAGGGGATGATGCACATACATAACCAATCTTGTCACATGCCATCATACCGATATAGAGTGACTCTCTGCCGCCCATTGAGAATCCTGCGATAGCAGTGTTTTCTCTGCCTTCTGCTACAGAGTAGTTTTCAGACATGTACGGCATAAGGCTTTCTGTAAGGTCATAGAGGAAGTCATCGTAACGATCCATATCTTCCTGGTTTATACCGCTTGGTCTGTCAGCATTCGGATTTGTGTACATCTGTGTGAATACGATGATGAACGGCTGAACTTCACCCTTTTCGATGAGGTTTGAAGCCATTTCACGAATGCTCCATCCTGTGAGGAGGTCATCTTCGCCTCCCATAACTCCGTGGTTCATATAGAGAACCGGATATTTTTTACTCTCTGAATAGTTCGGAGGAAGCCATACATTTGCAGGCTTGTTCTTCTGAGCCTTCTTTGAGTAGTATGAAATCTTTGTTGTTGTACCCTTGTCACCCGTCTTTACATCAGCCGGAACGTTTGGTGTGAAGTTAGCTTTTGCCTCTTCCATAAGACTTCCTGATGTGCCAGGGTTTGAAGGATTTGAAGGGTTTGACGATGTTCCGCCAATCTGGAGATCATTCTTATTAACAACTGCCTTGCCGCTGGAACGATAGCCTTCGATGTTAAGTGCAACTTCATACATCTTGCCCATTTTCATACCTGTTTTTTCCCAGGCAGCGAAGTGATCCGATACTGTAATAGTACCTGTGAGATTTGTCATGGAATTTACTTTGGCAGGATTTGTTTTATTTACGCTCCAGTACTGCTCAAAAGTTTCTGTACCATGAATTGACGGCTGGTTTACACGTGTTGAAGTGTAGATATCGTATGATTTTCCGTCCGAGGAAACTGTTCCCTTTGAATCGTTGCTTCCCGGTGGTCTCCAGTCGCCCCATGCTTCTACGATGTAGTATTCTACTGTAGGATCTTCAGTCCAGCCGTAAACACACATGTAGGAATTGCCCATTGGCTGATAGTCAACATCATATGTGATGCTGATATTGCCGTATTCCTGATAAGTCTTTGTGCTTCCGAGTTTTTTACCGGTACGGAAAAGACAGTTCTCGATTCCGCTCCACTCACAGCTGAAACCGCCGTTTGTGCCGAGAGTCATACTTGCGTTACCGGTATAGTTCTGATTCCAGAGTTCGTAGTCATAGCCGTCCGCTGTTGTACCTATTTCCTGCTGGTCAGCAGCGTGTACAACAGTAATGTCAGATAAGCTTAGAAGCCCTGATGCCGGAACTATTGAAAGTGCCATTGTCATTGCTGTGAAACCGCATAAATATTTTTTGCTGTGTTTCATTTTTACCACCTCTTTCTGGTTTCAATTTTACCCTTAAACTACAACTTTGTCAAGTGTGAACAAATAAACGTGATTTTGAATAATATAATTATAGACTATAGATAACGAAAATAAGTTATGTGAATAATGTGTTTTTTGGAAAGAAAATTATTTTTATAAATCTACACAATGCACAAACCGAAAAAAATAACAATGCATAAAAGCTCATATCTGGCATTTATTGTGTTTACTAATAGACTTTTATATATAAGTAATATATATATATTTATATGAAGACTACTAAAGAATAATGTGGATATTTAAAACATAAATCATTCATAACTTACTATATATCAAATTAAACTGAGCTTAATACAGTAAGAAAAGACCTTTCCGTAAACACCGGAAAGGTCTTTTGATGAAAGGTAAATTATCTTGCGTTATTATATGTTCCGCCTGCGTTAAGAGGTTTGTTGTTTG
>JAUNJJ010000091.1 GCA_030533325.1 Oscillospiraceae bacterium | reverse complement strand
AAATACTTGGCTGGCGACGGCCCGGGAAGATAGATAGGTGCCGGCATTTATATGCACCATTAGCTCAGTTGGTAGAGCAACTGACTCTTAATCAGTGGGTCCTGGGTTCGAGCCCCCGATGGTGCATTTTTTATTTGATAATAAAATATCTGCGAGTGTGCTGGAATTGGCAGACAGGCACGTTTGAGGGGCGTGTGTCTTTGGCGTACGGGTTCAAGTCCCGTCGCTCGCATTAAAAATTATATAATCGGTGTTAATAGCAAAGAGGTTCCACCTGTTCCCATTCCGAACACAGAAGTTAAGCTCTTTCACGTCGAAAATACTTGGCTGGCGACGGCCCGGGAAGATAGATAGGTGCCGGCATTTATATGCACCATTAGCTCAGTTGGTAGAGCAACTGACTCTTAATCAGTGGGTCCTGGGTTCGAGCCCCCGATGGTGCATTTTTTATTTGATAATAAAATATCTGCGAGTGTGCTGGAATTGGCAGACAGGCACGTTTGAGGGGCGTGTGTCTTTGGCGTACGGGTTCAAGTCCCGTCACTCGCACTATGTGCAAAGATGGCTGAGCTGGTCTAAGGCGCACGACTGGAACTCGTGTAACGGCTAATACCCGTTCGAGGGTTCGAATCCCTCTCTTTGCGTTTTAAGCACTTAACACTTTTGGTGTTGGGTGCTTTGATTTTAATGTTATACAAATATGCCGGCATGATGGAATTGGCAGACGTGCGGGACTCAAAATCCCGTGGTGGCGACACCGTGTGGGTTCGACCCCCACTGCCGGCATTCAAAACTTTCTCTTGGAACGAGATGTTGATTAACATATATTCAGCATCTCGTTCTTTTTTTGTTAATTATTTTCGTCTTTCATTTTTTCATCCGGATTTTCAAAGCTAAGAAGAGCTGCAATCTTTTCTGCTGATTCAATCTTTGAATTATATTCAAGATGACTATAGAAATCAGCAGTTATACTGAATGTTGAGTGACCAAGCCATTCCTGAATAGCTTTCATTGGAATACCGTTTGCCAGAAGTAAGCTTGCACAGCTGTGTCTCAGATCATGAAACCTTATATGCTTAAAATTTGAATTTTTAATTTTTGATCCGAAATGCTGTGTAACATATTCAGGACTGATTATTTTTCCAAGATAATCAGTGCAGACATATTCATCGTACTTATGATTATAATCTTTTCCTGCAACTTCAGAAAAATGCGTAACGTGTTCTTTTTTCTTCATAAGCATATTTCTTATTACAGGAATAAGAGGGAGAGTTCTGTAGCTTGCTTTCGTTTTCAGCTTCTTCTGAAACTTTGTAACTGTTTCACCTTTCTCACGAACACAGTAAGCCTTTTCCCTTATTGTTATTGTATCATGTACGAAGTCAATCGAGCTCCATTTAAGACCTATAATTTCACTTCGACGAAGACCGTAGTATGCAGCTATATTTACAACAAGTTCAAGTCTGTCACCCTTAAAAAGTTTAATAAGTTCAAGTAATTCATCCTTATTAAGAAATACTGCTTCATATTTTTTTACTTTTGGTCTTTTAGTTTTATCAGAAACATTTGAAGGAACAAGATCCATTTTTACAGCATAGCTTAATGCTTTATGGATATTTGCATGATAGTGCTTTATAGTATTTGCAGTTACACCACCTGTAAATTTTTCATTGTAAAACTGCTGAAGGTGAAGCGCTTTAAGATCTGTAAGTTTAAGATTCGGAAATTTCTCAATGAAATAGTTGATTACAATAGCAATTGATTCTCTGTAACCATAATAAGTTGTTTCAGATATGGAAGGCTTATATGTTTCAAGCCAGAAAATAAGAAAATCAGTGAAATCATAACCGGTTGCTAAAGTCGTTCCGTTATTTACGAGAGCGACTGGTTCAGCATATTTTTTTCAAATACAGAACCGTCAAGAAAACTTTTGTAAAATTCTTCAACCAGTTCATTGATTCTTGAGTTGAGTTCCTTCTTTGTGCATCCTTCAGGAAGACCGGTACCCATCCACTTTCTGTGTCTTTTGTTATCCTTGTCTCTGTAGTCAAAGACAACGTGGTACTTATCTCTTTTGAGATAGATGTTATATCTAAATGGCAGATTAGCTTTCATATTATTATTCTCCTTGTAACTGTTGAAAGCTGGTAGAAATCTGTAATAGAATATACACGATATTCTAAAGCAAAATCAGAAAAATTTCAAGTGTTTTTTAAGAAAAAAATTTATTTTCTAAAATTTCAGCGCATTCCACCAGATTTTTTATTCAGAACTGTGCATTTTTCAGAACATAATTTATGACTGTGACCTTTGCAACAATAATTTTTTTGCTGCAGGGGATAGCCTGAAGTGTTCCGTCACGTACAAGTTTGTATGCTTTCTTCATGCCTATACCGAGCATGTCACAGAGTTCACTGACTGTGACAACATCAGGGTATTCAGTGAAAAGAGGTTCATATGCTTTTGCAGTGATTTCTGCATCCATAATAATCATTCCTTTCAAAATAACTGACTCACATAGGTTATTAAATTTTCAAGATTCTTCTGATAATAATACACGGCATGGTACCGGTGTATTACTGGCAGCCGTCCTTACTGTTCGGACAGTTCCCGGTAATACATCAGCGGAGGAAGAAATACGGAGAAAGAAGGCCTGCCATAACCATACAATGAAAGCCGTATTTCTTCACGCCAACGTTCTTACTGCAAAGTCAGGAGGACTTCCGTAAGAGATTAACAGAGCTTTACATCAGCCCATGCCTGTAAAAGCTGATGCAATTTCTCTGTCATCCAGGAGAGCGAAGGGTGAGAATGAAAATACCCTTCTATAATATAATGCTAAAACTGCTTAGGTTTATCACCCCCTGCATTGTGTATATGGAAATTACTGACGACAATTTTGTTCTGATGCATAAATTTTTCAGAAATTATTGTTTGTTTTGTTCAATCCATTTTATAATTTGTTTTCGTATGAACTGATAGGAGCGTTCAAGTCTTCTCCATATCGTCTGGGAACTTACTCCGTATTTTTCAGCAAGCTTTACCATAGAGATTTTTTCGTATGTAAAATAATAATCCATAAGTATGTTATAGTCCCGCTGATTGTGCTTTTTAAGTTCTGTAAGAGCGAAGGTGAGCTGTTTTGATAAATTATCCTCTCTTTCTGCTTCTTCGGAATCCTTTTCGTATGAGCTGATTTTGTTGAGCATCAGAGGGTTCTGATACAGCTGTTCCTCATCTTCATAGTTTATGCTCAGAGTATGTTCTTTTCTGTCAACATATTTTTCACGGTGAATCATTCTGTCATATTCTTTTCTGACTTCTTCGGATGTTTCACAGCGACCGGAATACCGGTTATAGAAATAATCTTTCCTCTGCATTTTTATGACCTTTCTGACACTGCGGAAAATATTCTGAGTGAATCAAATAAAATCCGTTATGTCAGCCAGTCATTCAGAAAACCGGCTGCATTGCATGAATCTGAATAACAACGTTGTTTTCATGCTGTCATCAGTATATCAGAATCTGAAAAAATATTCATTATCGAAAAGGTAAAGAATTTTAAAGAAAAAAAGCTGTGATTTCACTATGCTTTTTGCATTGAAATCACAGCTTTTCTGTGTTTATATGAAAATAATCAGTCTTCACGATAAAACAATATACGGGATTGTCTTTACCAAAGGTAAATTCTAAAATTATAATCCGGTTTTTTAATATTTTTTACTGAATCTTCTGAGACCTGTAAGCGGTTCATATCCATGTTTTTCAAGAATTTCATTACAGCTCATAACAGTTATATTTTTATCGAACATACATGATAAGAGAAAGCATGTGTAGAGCAGGTTTTCTTCAGTAATGCTGTTAATGCAGATATTGTTGAGATCCATAAGATATTTGCTTTCCTGATATGAAAGTCTTAATGCAATACATATCGCAACTGTTCTGTTCAGCTTTGGCGTAAGTGATCCGTTGATATATCTTGCAATTGCTGTTTCGCTGATACCTGTCATTTTACTGAGACTGGACTGATAAATTCCTTTTTCGGCAATCAGACGAACGAGTACTGTTCCGAATGTATCACCTTTGTATTTTTCAGGAATAAAAGAGTCTGTTATATCAGAAACGGTTTCATCTAATGAAAATACTCTGATTTTGTCAGCATAGTCAGATATTTCATAAATGAGTTTACTGTTTTTTTTCTTCTGTTTTACTGCTTTTTTTTCTTTATTGTCTGTCATTTGTTTATCCTCCCCAGATAGCTCTGATAAAGCCCAATCCCTATATAAATTATATCAGAAAACTGTTTCGATTAATATGTGTTAAACTGCATAAGAGTGATAAAACGGAATGATTTTAGCATTATATTATGGAGGGTGTTTTCACTCCCAGCAAGCATGGTATAAGTGATATCACTTTTTTCGTAAACTGCAAAAGTGAACACTCATACATTAGCTTGTTAGGGACACCCTAAGACCCGAATAAGAGAGGAGAATTTATTGAGCAGAAAAAAAGAATATTACACATTTCCGGTGCATTTCACGGAAGAGGAAAAAGAACTTCTTGAAAGAAAATTTTCATTAAGCGGATGCAGATCAAAAAACAGATTTATAAAGAAAATGATTCTTGAAGGAATGGTACTTAACTTTGATGAAGAAAAGGAAAAAAATCTTCTGTTATGCGTGAACAGAGTATCAGCAAATATCAATCAGATTGCAAGGCGTGTAAACTCATCCGGAAATATTTATGAGGAAGATATCAGAAGCATACAGGAAGGGGTTGATGAACTACGGCAGCAAGTAAAATCTTTTCTGTTTCTTCTACAGAAGCTAAAGCCTTAGCGTATATTGCAGACAAAAATAAAACGGAGGACGGGAAGTATATTCATACTTACTGCTGTGATAAAAATCCTTATACAGCAAGTAAAGATTTTCAGGATGTGAGAGATAATATCGGAACTGGTCTGAGCAGTATACTTGCACAGCATCTGATAGTAAGTTTTGCCCCCGGAGAAGTTACTGCGGACAGAGCAATGCAGTTAGGAACAGAACTGTGTGATGAGTTTCTGAAAGGGGAATATCAGTATTTTCTTGCTGTTCATACAGACAGGGATCATATTCATCTGCACTGTATTTTTAATAACATAAATATGATTGACGGAAAGACTTTTGAGACTCATCAGAACCAGGGGAAAGTTAGTGAACGCAAGTGGAAAAAACTAAGGGAAGCTGCGGATAATCTCTGTTCTGAAAATAATCTTTCAGTTATACAGAATCCTGAGATGTCGAAGGGAAAATCACATTATGAATGGGACATGAACCGACATGGACTTTCATGGAAGGCGAAGCTTAAATTTGCAATAGATCAGGTTGTAAAGGAAAGTGAAAACTTTGATGATTTTCTTATGAAATGCAGAAGTCATAACATAGAGGTTGTTTATAATCCGGAGCATGTTATTGACCTGAAATTTCGACTTGAAGGACAGCAGAAGTATACAAGAGCAAGGACGCTTGGCTGGTACTATGAGACAAAGCAGATACGCAGAAGAATTGACCAGTACAGGGGAGTTATGAACTTTACTCCTAAGACACGCATAATCCATACGGATAATGATAAATTTCAGAATTCATATGGTCTGAAAAAGTGGGCGAATCTTCAGAATATGAAGGAAGCATCAAGGGTTATAAATATCCTCAGTAAATATGCCGTAGAAGATAATAACGGACTTGAAAATATGCTCATGTCGGAGTATGCAAGACTTGGTTCTCTTTCGGAAAATCTGAACAGTATGAATACAGAAATTGAGGAACTTTCTCTGAAAATTAAAGTCGCAAAACAGGCGAAGAAATTTGAATCGCTTGTAAGCCAGCGAAAATCACTTACAGGACGTGCCAAAGATAAATTTGATAAAGAATATGCCTCTGAGATTCATGCTCATCAGAAGGCTGTCAGACAGCTTTCTGAATGGTTTCCGGACGGAAAATTTCCAACACCGGAAAGCATGGAAAGAAAAAGGAACACTCTTAAAGAAGAACGTTCCGCAAAGAATGAAGAGTATTCTGTTCTGAAGTCAAAAATAACAGAGCTGAATTATGCAAGGCAGACACTTGATGATTACCTGAAAAATGAACGTAATGTTCAGGAACACAGAAAGAAAAAAGGAGAACTGGAATAAATTATTCCTGCTCTCCTTCAGAAGCCGGCTTAACCGGCTCCGGATGATTTTTTTCGTATTCTTTAAGTGCAGCGAGCATGAGTTTTGAAACACTCATATTCTGAGTTTTCGCATAAGCTTTTATTCTGTCACGTTCACCTGCCGGAACATAGAAATTAATCTGATCATTTGTTTCTCTGACAGATTTGAGAGATTTGCTGCTTCTGACAGTTTTGATTTGTGATGAAATTTTCTTCTGACATTCAGCACAGCATTTCTGGGCCGGACTTTTCAGAATATACTCTTTACCGCAATGAGGGCAGACCTGAGTGCTTCCGAGTACTTTTGTTTCACCGATTTCCTTTTTCTTTTTGTAGTCTCTGTTACGCTGCAGCTGTACTTTGTCTCTGCAGTAAACACAGTACTTTGCAGTATTTCCGGCAGACTGGAATTCGGTACCGCACATCTGGCATGTATGTGTAAATATTTTCACTGATATCACTTCCTGTAATGATTTTTCGGTATTCATTTATCAATTAGTATATCATTTACGGGCGGTTGTGTCAATTCTAACCTGTTATGAAAAATGCACGGGAAAACAAACAGAGAAATGGCGGCATTTCACAAAATTATATTTTTGAAAAAAATAATAAAAAGATATACTTGACAAAATAGAATATCATATATATAATAAAAAGCACAGAAAACAGAAAGGACTGGTAAGATGATAAACAACATAACAATCATGGGAAGACTTACAGCTGATCCGGAACTTGTGAAACTTGAAGCTTCAGAATACTGCCGTTTCAGCATAGCAACAGCAAGACCAAAGAAGAAAGATGCTGAAACAGCGGAAACTGATTTCTTCAGCTGCATCTCATGGAACAGCACAGCAAATATAATTGCAAAGTATTTCAGCAAGGGTGACATGATAGTAATCGGCGGTCATCTCAGAAATAACGTTTATAAAAAAAACGGTGAGAAAAGAGTTTTCACAGAAATACTGGTAAGAGAAATTCATTTCACCGGAACTAAGAAATCAGAGGAACAGGAACTTCCGGCGCTTACTGAATATACAGAAGAAAATCCGCCGTTTTAACAGGAGCTGATGTAAATGAACTATAAAGAAAAAGCAGATGAAATAAGAAAAAAATATCCTGCCGGCACGGTTATATGCATAGAGCACATGGAAGATGAAAGACCGGTTAATGCAGGCACAAAAGGAACAGTTAAGCGTGTTGATGATATCGGAACAATTCACTGTGTTTTTGAAGACGGACGTGTTCTGGGTGTTGTTCCGGGAATAGATAAGTTTTATATTTTGAGAGGAGAATAATTACAATGAGTATAATAATTTCTGTAAGTAACCAGAAAGGCGGTGTAAGCAAGACCGTTTCAAGCTACAATCTTGCATCCTGCCTGGCACTTAATCATAACAGGAAGGTATTACTTGCTGATATTGATCCGCAGGCTAATCTTTCTGAATATCTCGGATATGTTCCGGACGGAAAGCCGACAATGACACACCTTATCATGGATGTATGCATGAACGGAGCTGTAAATCCGGAAACCGTAAAGTCAGCAGTAAGATACTGCGAGGAAAATGATGTTGATTACATACCGGCTGATATAAACCTTGCAGGTTCAGAGACAATGATGGCATCTGCACTTTCAAGGGAGACAGTTCTCAGAAGAATACTCAGCAGGGAAGTAACTGATGAATATGACTTTGTTATTATTGACTGCCTTCCTTCACTCGGAACCCTTCTTGTCAATGCCATATCAGCATCCGACAGAATACTGATACCGGTTCAGACTCAGAAGTTTTCAATGGACGGACTTTCAGCACTCCTGAATATCTACAGACAGATAAAAAGTTCCATCAATCCTGACGTTGATATTCTCGGAATACTTCCGACTATGACAGAAAAAACAACAGTATGCAGAAAAGCTATGACAAGTCTTGAGGAAGAATACAGTGAGCTGCTTTTCAAAACATCAATAAGCAAGTCAGTTGAAGCTCAGAAGAGCTGTGAAAACAGAATACCGCTTTGCTCTACTGAATGCAAGCTCGGAATGGAATATGCGGCCTTAACTACGGAGGTGCTTGAGAGATGCAGAAAACAGAATTTGATTTAAACGCTTTACTTCAGACACCAGCGGCACTTCAGAACGCAGTAAAGCAGATACCTTGTGAAATGCTCAGACCATATCACAATCATAAGTTTGAAATGTACTCAGGTGAGAGACTTGATGATATGGTTGAGAGTGTAAAAGCAAACGGAGTACTGTGTCCGCTGATAGTACAGCCTTGCACCGGAGGATATGAAATCCTTATAGGACACAACAGATGGAACGCATCAAAAATAGCCGGACTTAAAACAGTACCGGCTATAATAAGGGAAGGACTTTCTGAAGAAGAGGCTTTTGCATTTACAGTTGAAAGCAACCTCATGCAAAGGGGTTTCGATAATCTTAAAATCAGCGAACAGGCAGCTGTCATAGCTCAGAGACACAGCGAAATGTTTTCACAGGGAAAGAGAAATGATATTATAAGAGAACTTCAGATTCTTGAAGGCAAAACAGAATCAACTTCGTGCCCAGTGGGTACGAAGTCGGAAAACGGAGACACAAAACAGAATATTGCAGATAGTTACGGAATGGGAAGAACAAGTGTAGCAAGATTAATCCGCATAGACAGCCTTGTTACTGAATTAAAAAGATATATCGACGATGGTTCACTTGCTGTAAGAAGTGGTGTTGAGATTTCGTTTTTGTCTGAGATGACACAAAAAGAACTGGCAGAACTTCTTGAGGATTATCAGATTGATATGAAGAAAGCAAAATTTCTACGCGCTTCAGCAGATGAAAACGGAATTGTCAGCAATGCAGATATTATAAGAATCCTTGACGGAAAAAAAGATAATGCGAACAAGGGACATTCGGTAAAGATAAGCGGAGAAGTATTCAGCAGATTTTTCGGAGAAAATGTTAAGAAGAAAGAGATTACTGAAACAGTTGAAAAGGCACTTGAGATGTATTTTTCAGATGCCGGAAGAAAGGAAGAAGATTAAAATGAAAAGAATTATTGCAGGTATTGCTGCCGGACTTATGCTTATGGGAAGCGGTGTGAGAGTATATGCCGATGAAGCGGAAATGGTTGACAAAAATGAAGTAATTGAAGTATTATGGGAAGAGAACTGGCTTGGAATAGGAGATGACGGTATAATCTTTCCGGAGGCAAGCTACAAGCGTCATATCCTTGAACAGTGGGTGTCTGATCACTACGGTGATGATGATTACAACTGGTATGATACCGGTAATCTGAAATATTCCTATGCTGATTATTACAATCGACTTACTGCTGACTGGGATTTTGATGACGATGAGGACGGTAACTGGTATATTACTACTCCGGAACATAAATACAGCTTCAGAATCATTTCAGGTAAGTGGAATATGATTGATGAGAACGGCGATACAGTTGATACATTTATGCCGTTCAGTACGCTTGAGGAAGATGTTACTGAGCAGAAATGCAATGTCATAGATGATCACGGAGACGATTCTCCAAGAGTTATAGGAGAACCTGCAAGGGGAACTGAAACAGTGACTGTTGTAGCTGAAGATACTGACAGTAAGAAAGGAAGCAATGCATTGCCGATAGCAGTATGCGGTATAGCTGTTATAGGAGGAGCAGGAGCATTTTTATATTTCAGAAATAAAAAGTGAGGGCAAAATTATGATTATTAAGAGCGATATATGGAAACTTGACACAGAGAATCTTACAGTGGAAAATCTTAAAACAGGTGAGCTTACAAATATTTTCGGAGATCACATGAAGTATCATATTCACTATGTGGAAGAAAAGAATCCAGAGAGATTTCAGAGACTTGTTGACGAGGGAAAGATTCTTGAATATCTTGATGAGCTTGATGAAATGAACTGGACCCGAAATTATTGAGTCATCAAACCCACGGGTCTCTTCCAATTTCTTCTTGATTTAATTATATCACTACTTGATATTTATTTCAATGGAAAAAAATCATAGTGATAGTCATTTACTATATTATCGGCATTTTTATCAGTCCTTTCTATGCGCATTTTGAATAATATTCTTCAGGAGTCATGTAGTCATTTGACGCATGAACTCTTTTTCTGTTGTAGAATATCCAAATATATTCAAATACTGCTTTTTTTGCTTCATCTCTGGTTTTAAAATGCTGTTCATTCAGCCATTCCTGCTTGAGTTTTCCCCAGAAGCATTCCATAGGTGCATTATCCCAGCAGTTACCTTTACGGCTCATACTTGTTACAAAACCGTATGCATGAGCAAGGTTCTGATAGTCGTATGAACAGTATTGACTGCCCATATCGCTATGCAAAACACACCCATTTACGTTACCTGAGTTATTTACAGCATCTTTTAAGGCATCTATAGTAAGCTGCTTAGTCATTCTTGAATCCATGGACATTCCTACGATTTTGCGTCCGCACAGATCCATTACTGCGGCTAAGTACAGCCAGCCTTCATCAGTCGGTATATATGTAATGTCACTTACCATTTTCATATTTGGTTTTGCCGATTCAAAATCTCTGTTAAGTATATTTTCATATACAGGTAAGTGGTGTTTTGAATTGGTTGTTGCCTTGTATTTTTTATTCGTTTTTGAAAAGATTTCTTCTTTTCTCATTATTTTAACTACTTTTTTTCGGTTTACGTTCATTCCGTAGCTGCGTTTCAGTACTCTTGATATTTTTCGACTTCCGTAAACACAGTTACTTTCAAGATAAACCTTTCGAACCATTTCCTTTACTTTGGTTTTTCCAGAATTATCTTCTCTATTTAATCGTTTCAGCCACGCATAGTAGCCTCCAACTGTTACTTTCAATACTTCCGCCATCTTCGCTATTCTGAATTCTTTTCCATGATGGTACATGAATCTGAATCTCATGTCTTTTGGTTCTGTGCAAAGATGGCTGCCGCTTTTTTTAATATCGCGTTCTCCTCTTCGAGATCTTTTATACGTTTCTCAAGTTCTTTTATTGATTTTGCCTCTGCCCTTAAATTTCCGCTTCCTACAAACGGTTCTGCTTTATCTTCTCTGTATTTCCTTAACCATTCTCTAAGTGTATTTACATTTATTCCGAGCTCTCTTGATACCTGAGCTGCTGATTTCCCATCTTCTGTTACTCGTTTCACTGCCTGAATTTTATATTCTATACTGTATGTTTTTCCTGCCATTTTCTAACCTCCGGTTTTAATTCCATTATAGCACGTTTTTGGACTATTAACCATTGGGTTTGTCGACTCAACTAGCAGGGGTCCACTTCACCGTGAATAGTAACTGCGTTTTTCCTGTATTAAGTTGTTAAGTTGAAAATATACTTGACAATTAATTGGTTTTGTGATAAAATGAAAGGGTCATCATATAATTTTCTTAAGACATAACAGATTATTTTTCCTTTTTAGAATAAATACATTGCTATTGTATGGAATGATGATTTTGGTTGTATTTATTTGTAGTTAAATAGGTTAATTCTGCTTTATCTGTATTTCTAAGCTGTAAAGTGATTTGGCTTTTTTTCATTTTGGTGTACAAAATAATTGAAATAACAAATAAGTTTAAGGAGAGTTTTTATGAAAGAAAGAATTGAAAAAATTAGGAATTTGAATAAGAGATGGATGGAGTCTAATTTATATCCTCCCGCTAATGAGGAAAATATAACTAGGTTTGAGAAAGAAAACGGTATTAATATTCCCAAGTCTTATAAAGATTTTTTGCTATTAACAAATGGTGCTGAGATATTTGGTGGTGATGCTTATTTTTATGGAGTTTGCGGGGAAATAGGACATTATATAAATTATGACATTACAGAAGGTCAGATACCAAAACAATTACTTATATTGGGATTTTACAATGATGATCATGTGTGCTATGATTTTCATGATGATGTTTTTGTTTTTTACAATGATGAGGGATATGAAAACATAAAAGAAGATTGTGTGACTTTTTCTGATTTTAGTGAAGTATTGGATTATATTATAGATATCGCAGAAAACTAGAATAATTTATTTTTATTATATTCTTTTTGGGGAGCTATTTATGCTCCCTTTTTTTGTATTTAGACCCCCCGGCTAGGCCGGGGAGTTCAAAAAAGCTTATAGCTATCAGTCTTGAAAAAAATCTCCTTTTGATTATAATAATTTTGCGGCTACCAACTGCAAAAATAATCAAAAGGAGGTCATTACAAAGTGAATGACATATATAGTTTATCACACTCGAAGTGGAATTGCAAGTACCACATTGTGTTCGCCCCAAAATACCGCTGAAAAGTGGTTTACGGAACGAAAAGACTAGAGATAGGACAGATATGGAGACAACTATGTAACTGGTATGGAGTAACATTACTGGAAGCAGAGGCGTGTTCGGATCATATCCATATGCTTGTAGAGATACCACCGAAGCACTCGGTATCATAATTCATGGGTTATCTGAAGGAAAAGAGCAGCATAATGATATGCAATAAGTGGGGTAATATGAAGTACAAGTACAGGAATCGATCATTTTGGTGCCGGGGATACTATGTAGACACGGCAGGAAAGAACGCAAAAGCAATAAGTGAGTACATACAGCGTCAGCTAGAAGAGGACAGAATGGCAGGACAGTTGACGTTTGATGATACAGACCCGTTTAACGGGTAGCAAGTAACAATTACGCAGAAGAACGTAGCCGCGTGCGTAATTGATAGTACGTCTTTCAAGACGTAGCTTGTATTCTGAGCCCCTATGGGGCGTTTACGGAAAAACCCCCGGCTCAGCTGGGGGTTTTTTTGTAAATCTTTGTTCAATAGTGACGTCAATATATATTTGATTTTCACTATAATCATCTTATTAGTATTAGCCGATATGCGCATATGATGAGGACGTCATCTCCGTGTATATCGACTAATGGTAAATAATAGAAAGTTAAAGAGGTAAATCTATGGTTGCTGATAAAGAAATTTTCAAATTGTCTTCTAAGGAATTTAAAGCCAAGCTTGATATAATGTCTGACTCGGAACTCACTAAATTCATTCATGATATGAATCCGTCTCAAAGAAGAGTTTTCTTAGACAAATTAACAAATAGTGAAATATTGTTCTACAGAAGTAAACTCCCTAAAAGTGAAAAAAAGCGTTTTATGAATCTCCTTTTGCAAGATGGAAAAGCATTGTTTTGGGAAAAAGAGGCATTACTTGTTGAGCAAGGAAAAGGTACTCGTAATTGGACTCCAAATCAGCAAAAACAAATTTTGTCTGGCATTGTTCCACGTGGTGATGATGGATTTAAATTTGAAGCACATCATATGTTATCAAAAGAGGATAATCCAAAATATGCTGCTGATGCTGATAATTTTGAAGCATTGACTAAAATAAATGAACATCTTAGAGGTGTACATAACGGTCATACCAAAATTGAAACTCATGGATATTATGATGAACTCACAGGAAATATGATTATTTTTAAGGGTGAAGGTGTCCCAGGTGGTTATCCCCCTATCGTACAGCTAACAGAATTAAGCACTGAAGTCAAAGCTTTAGGAAAATATGATGCTAATTGGGAAAAAAGATTTGAAGACATTTTCCCAGGTTTTAGCAAACTTGATGGTGACCAAAAAACGCTTGTTCAGCGTCTTGAAGCAGAGTATGTAAAATCCAAATATAGTGAGAATTTTATTGATTATGTCGTAAATAATAGCATTAATAAGTCTTCGTCAGAACCTTCATATGTTTCTGAATTATCCTGGAAGACGGTTGATGGTCTTGATTTTGATTCATTTGAAATACCACAAAAATATAAGGATCTTCTTAGAGTAAGCGATTTGGATGATATAACTAGCAAAAAAATAAAACAACTTATATACATGCTTGAAGTAAAGAAAGTTGATGCGAAATCCATTAATATGGATGATATACTTAAGGATTGTTGTCCATCATCGTCTGTTATTGATACTTTTAGGGAAATGCAGGCTGACGATGTTGCTGAATTAATGGGTAGAAATGTAGAAAATACAGGCGGAAGATACACATTAAAGGGATGTGTGACTATTCTTACACCACATGATTTAGGAATTGATACATGGCTGTTAGAAAATAAAGCTAAGTTAGTGAAGGCTCTTCGAGACGATGCAAATCTTGGTAAAATTGTTTCAAAGGGTGGTACGGTAATATTTACTGCTGTAGATTTAGTAGATTTTGCAGATATTTGTGGAGATATATACTTAGGAATTAAGTATAATACAATGACTGCTGATGAAGCAGGTGAAAAAATGCTTTCATGGGGATGTGCTACTATTTTTAGTGAAGCTGGTGCAGAAGCTGGCGCAGCGATAGGTGCAGCTATTGGATCAGCAGTTTTACCTCCGTTAGGTACTATTGCTGGTGGTCTGATTGGCGGACTTTGTGGTGGAACACTTGGTTATATTTTAGGTCAGTGGTTCGGTGAAACTTTCTATGACGACCTCTCTGCTGGAGCTTTTAATTTTTGGGATTCTGTTCTTTCTGACGGAAGGCATTTTCTTGAAGGTGCAAGTTCTGATGATGTATTGAATTTTGCTCATGGAGAAAAGGGACAGTTTTCTATTAGAGAATTTTTTACATCACCTGATATTACAGATATTACATTTGATATTGAATCAAAAGGCGGAAATGACTATATTTCAGGATTCCAGAATAGTGATAAATTAGTTGGCGGATCCGGAAGTGATATGATTATAGGATGCGGAGGCAATGATATTATTTATGGTGATGAAATAGAGAATGTATATAATGAATCAGAAACTTATGATGATATTATTTATGGCGGAAGTGGAGAAGATGAGATTCATGGAGGCTTAGGAAATGATATTATCTATGGAGATGGAATCGAAAATCAGGCTGATGCGACAGAAAAAGATATTTTCTGGATTCCAAAACCTCGAACTGAAGAAGAATACTGGATGTCTATATCTGGTGAATTCGAAAACTTTAATCCTTATTCAGCCTCTGATACAGCATTTGGAGATAATATATCTGGTGATGAAGGCTCAGATGTAATTTATGCTGGTCTGGGAAATGATACTGTTCACGGTGGGTATGATTCAGATATTATTTATGGTGAAGTTGGAAACGATCACTTGTATGGTGATGAAGGTGATGACTTTATTGTAGGTGGTGCCGGAAGCGATTATATAGAAGGCGGAACTGGAGACGATATAATTATCGGGGGTTCAGAAGATGATAATGATGCTACTGGGTATAATGATGATGATACTATATATGGACAAGAAGGCAATGATACTATTTCAGTAAATTTAGGTTCTAACAAAATTTCTGGAGGAATCGGAAATGATTATATATATGGTGGTCGAGATAGTGACAGAATATATGGTGATAATGATACTCTTGAAGACGGTATGAATGACGGGGATG
>JAUNJJ010000090.1 GCA_030533325.1 Oscillospiraceae bacterium | reverse complement strand
ATTATTATCTGTCACTTCGGCATTAAAGACGCTGACAAACCTATCATCTGCTTTATATTCAGAATAATCCGGCCTTTCAACTGCATGATAATCAAAATAAACACTTTCATATTCTTCAGTAACAGTTACTTCAGTTATAATATATTTTTTTAAATTTAAAAAAGCTGAAAAATTTTTACCACTACTATTTATGCATACAACAGTGCCAGGATCAATTTTTTTCATCGATCTGAATTTTACAGAAGAATTATCTCTTGAATATATCCCTTCTATACTGATAATCTTTTCTGAATAGTCTTCATCTATTGAAACGGATAAATTACCCGTAGATTCACCTATTACAATTTTATTATTTGATACATCCGGAATCAAACCATAATTATAATCTGCACAGATATTTTTTACAAATTCAAAATCAGATATATTATCCTGAACAACAATATGAGGAATTTTGTTATTTAATTTATCAGCTTTTTTTAATTCAAACTTATATGTACCATGATTATTTATATAATCAATGATATCTTTTGCTGTTTTACTGGTGTTTTGAAAAACTCGAATTTTTTCAGGGATGTTTTCTTCAGCAAGAATTGAAGAAGAAATAATGGTTACTTCAATATTAGTTTCTGACTCTGAATAGATTACATTTATTTCATTTACCAGACCTTTCAATAGCAGTATGTTATCTTCTGATTTCACTTCAGACTCTGTTCTGTTCATTGCCAGATTCACATAAAAGCCTATTTTATTTTCATCAATTACAGCACAAAAATTACATAAACTGTGCTCATTAATCTTACTTACTATCTGAAAACTTTTTATTTTTATTACATCTTCAAATCCCTGTATTTTCATTTTTATATTCCTCATTTTCAGTTTCATATGAGACTCGCTGTAACGCAAGCCTCATATTACTGTTTTTTAATTATTCATCTTCATCATCAATATCAAAAGATATATCTTGCTTTTTACCTAACGGTGACTGTGCAAGCTGAATCTCAAAACTGCTTTTATTATTGTCAAAACTTTCTGTGTAATCTACAAAGAAAACTTTATCAAAAGATAATCTTCTGTAAATTTTTGTTCCATCGTCTTCGTTTATTACATCAACATCAAGCTGAACGTACACATCACTGCTTTTTATTGAAAGATTAGCTATCTCACCAAGATCGTAATTGTTTACAGGAGTAATTTCACCATAAAATGTAAATTCACAGCGTGCATTTCTGTCGCGTTCAATTGAGTTATCTTCAAGACTGTTTGATTTAAAGGAAAATCCTGTTATTGTCTTGCTTTTTTCTGAGTCCTTAAGGGTTATTTTCTTTCCTTTTGAGTCTGTAAAAGATGCAACATATTTCATATATTAGTCCTCACTTTCATTTTCTTCAATAACATCTACAGTATAGCATGGTTCCTCATACTCACCAAACTGAATAGAAATGATCGGTTTCTTCTTATTACTGTCATCTAATCTAAGTTTCTGAACACTGCTAAGTATAATATTATCATTACCATCTGAACTTCTGTTTCCTGAATGAGCCTTATCAAGCTGTAAGTTAATCTCATCAACTCTTGACTTTATTTCACTTACCGACTTAAGACCTATGGTACGGAAGTAAACATCAAAATACTTTTTTACCATAAGATTACAGAAAGGTTTTCCGTTATTACACCTTGCAATATGTATATCAACTTTCTGACTGCTTTCCTTTACATCATCAGAAAAACAGAAACCAAAATGTTCCTTGTTAATCTCATTTTTAAAATCATCCGTCCAGTTAAAAGTTGTCTCTCTTGGAAAATGAGTCTGAAACTTTGAACTGTTCTTTTCGATGTCTATACTTATGTTAGGATAATGTTTCTTAATTAAAAAACCGTTGTTTTCAAGTGCAGTACTGTCCTGTAATGATATTACTGTACCAGCTGCAACATAGGCAGCATCAACATAAATTGCAGGAACTTTAAGCACTTCCTTCTGAACTTCAGAATCAATACAGTCAACTTTAATATTTGAGCTGATTACTATATCAGTTTCTTTTTTAGGGATTACTGTAAAATTAGGATAGCAAAGAACAGTGCTGTTTTTTTCAAAACCTTTGATTTTAGAATTATAATTCTTGAACTCTGATTTAAATCCACTAAATGATGTTTCTTCATTTGCTTCAAAGTTAAAGAACGAAATAATTTCGTTACTGGATAGTATGTTTGCCATTGCTTTTATATTATCCAAACTGTTTTTATGTTTCTCTGCTATATCATTTACAGGAGCTGATTCTTCATCTCCAAAAATATCAAATAAATCACCTTCAGCTTCTTCAGACGATTTGGAATTCATATCTGCTGACGGTAATATCGCATACCATATTCTGCTCTTTACTGAAGTATTCAATTGTTTTAAATACTCATTCAGTTTCACTTTCTTATCAATAGCCTCATCTACAGTACAATTGGCAATAATGAGTGGCATAAATGTTTTACCTTCGCTGTTAGCATGTTTAAAAAACATTTCAACATTTATTACTTTCTGTACAAGTTCTGCAACAGCATTGATAAATGACTGCTGTGACTTTTTATACATTTTTACATTTCTGTTCTGAGTAGAAACCAGCAATTCCATTTTTTCCTCGGTAGGAACAAATTTTTCTCCGCTTCCTGAATAACACGAAAGAAATAATTTTTTCATTGTATCATTATCTTTTATTGCTGGAATTTGTTTCGAAAGTTTTTCCATAGGGGCAAGCAGATAATTGTCTTCCGCAACAGTCTTATCTTCTGTTTCAGATGTATCCGTTTCTTCAATTTCTTTTGGAACAAGTTCACCGTCTTCATTATATACTAATGAACAACTGATTAATTTTGGAGTATTTATAACAGAAGTTTCTTCATTAACTGAAATTTTGTTTTCACCAAGAAGTTTAACGCCAGTCTGAATTTTTACTTCTCCGTCAGCTATAGCAAGAGGAAGAAGTTCAACAGCGTTATTCATATATTTTTGACCTATTTCTCCGGCTATTCTGCTCATACGCTTTTTATAAACTTCGGCTTCTTCACTTCTGTCCTTTTCTTTAGCCTCAAGATATGCCTCTGCCATGTTCTCAAGTTCTTTTCTTTGTCTTTCCGCCTCTGCAAGGGCCTTACCTGGTGACAACAGTTCTCTGATGGCTGAAAAATCAAACTCCAGATCCGTCTTTTCTGATATTTCTCTTTTTTCAATAATATCTTCCACCATTTTATAAAAAGAGCTTGCACATATACTTATCTTTTTTGAACCTTCAGTAAATTTTTCTGAATAATTAAATATTACTTCACCAGTATTCTGATCCATAATCGGTTGTTCCTGGTATATTGCAGGTTCAAATTTCTCACAGAATTCTTTAAACGAATGCACTTCAAGATACTCGCTGACATCAGTCAGTATTTTCTCATCCACATTTCCTTTTTCGTCAATTCTGAGATTCAGAAAATCCAGAAGCGACTTTTTTTCAGAATTAAACTTATCAAAAAGAATAACCCTCGAAGTCTGTGGAACAAATTCATTAAAATTAATTGCCATAACTTATCAAACTCCTTTTTGATTAATTATATTTATCAATGAGCAGCCCATAAGGTCTGTACTCACTAATTTTTTTATAAATTTTTTCATTAATATAAATGCTATTATCAGAGGTATCAATTGTTTTAAACATATTCATACTTCCAATTTTATCTTCAATAATACTGAAATCTTCAGAATCAATACAGTTAATCCTTAATGGAAGAATCATTACATAGTTATAATTTCTTCCTTCATATTCAATGTATATTTTTTTATTGATAAAGTAACATTCATAATTACTCTGTATTGCTGACAAAATACAATTATATAAATCAATTGAGAAAACCGGAACAGCATTATTTATAATATAAAAATCAGCTTCTGAAAAATCATCTCCAAACTGTATTTTAAATTTTAATGGTCCCTCATTTAAAAACTGAAATTCAGAATTTATGCAATATTCAGATATTGAATTAATTTCTGAATCATCAAAATATAAACTATATTCTGGTTTTATAGTATAAATATCCAACAGCTATTCTCCTTCTGCTTTAAAAATACTTAAACCTAAGGGATTGTATTTTTCTATTTTTTCTTTTAAACTTTCTTTGATATAAATATTATTATCTAAAACATTTTTTAATTTAAAAAAAGAAAAATTACCTGTTCTCTTTTCATCAATAACTATTTTTATTGGATTATAAAGTCCTGATATTTCACTATATTCTGAATGTTTTTTATCAAAGCAATCTATTCTTAGTGGTAAAACAATTTTATAAAATTTATTTTTTTCTGAAACAGCAGATGAAATAACTACATCTTTTATAAAAATATTTTTTTGAATAGAATTTTTTATATTTTCATAAAATTCTTCACTAAAGAGTGGTACTGTTCCATCGTAGTAAAAATCCGGAAATACTGTTCCACCGCTTTCAGAAGCTTTAATCTTAACAGTCTCTTTATTAATCAGATTAAACTCCGAATTAACGCAGGCATGAGATATATCCTTAAAATTTTCACGATCAATACTTATATAATCTTCTACAAGAGAATCAAAATCTATTTTATATATCATATCGGTACACCACATTCTTTTTTTCTTTCAATAATCATCTTTGAAGGCGAAATATATAATTCTGTGTCTTCAACAAGAATTGCTGAAATTAAATTTCCTGTTTCTGATATAATATCTCTTGATTTTAATCTGCTGTCAACAGTACATTTTTTCAATGATTTGCCATCCTTATATACCGTATACTCACTATTTTCACTTTTGATATAATAAGAATTGCATAAATATTTAAAAGGAAATTCAACATTAAATTTATTGTCAAAAATAAAAAAGTGTCTGACATTAGAACAAAACTCTATTATGTTAGATATGTTTTCGTGCATATTATAATCCACAATAATACTTTCAACTTCTGAAACAGTTACATTATTTTCATGTTTTTTCAACTTGGAATACTTGCACAAAAGCAGTTTCCAACCGTCATTTCCATTTTGATTATTGTATATTGCAAAGATGATTTTGCCTGATTTAGGAACATTATAAGCATATCTCATTGATTCTGCAGAAACAAAATAGGGATAACTTGATTTGGGTACTGAAAAAGCTTCTAATTTTTTTCTTATTTCATTAGAATAGTTATTCATTATGTTTTTGAATTCCAGAGCTTTTTGTTCTTTAATAAATTTTCCTTTTACATCATACCTGCAGCATTGATTACAAGTGAAAATCGGAATAATTTTTTCTTCAACATATCTATGCAGTATTTCATTATAGGATTTTAACGACAATTCACTGTCTATATTATTAAATTCTTCAGAATCTATTTTGTATTCATGCTGACCAGTATGCCACTGTAATCCAGTCAGACTCATAACTTCATAGGCTTCTGCTTTTTTATATACACTTTCCTGTGCCGCATAACCTTTCTCATTATTTGTAGGAAGATAAATACAGTTTTCAGAACAGTTTATATCATAGCCATAAAAATTAGCTAGTTTAACTAATTCAGGATATTCCTTAAAAACAGCTCTTGCACTAATAAGATGATGAGCTGCCGCCGTCCAGGAAAGTCTTGATTTTTCTTGTATTTCTTTGTCTTTAATATCATATTTTTCAAACATTTCTTTACTGTTTTTTCTTAAAACCTGAGATTCCTGCTGATTACAAACATAAATATGCGACGCTTTAAGATATTCGCATTTACTTGAATATTTGCATTTTTTGTAATTACAAAGTGTATATTCTACATCTCCAACATCATCTATATTTTCAACATCCTGATCATTGATTTTTTTTGTACTATTTTCTCTTTTCTTTATTTCATCAGATTTGTTATTGTATCCATTATCCGTTACTTTCTCTTCAACATCTGATTTGACCGATGAATTATTATTATCAACTGTTATGCTGTTTATGGCATCTGACTTAGAATGAAATAGACTTTCTGAAACGAATGAATTAGAAAAAAACGGTGATTCGATGTTTATTTCTTTTGTTAATTTATTGTTAGGAGACTTTATTGTACAGCTAACGACACCACCAACAGGACAAATCTTCTTTGCCATATGATTTAACACAGAAATGCCATTTATTTTAATACTGCTCTCTTTACTCTCAGGAGTCCATGGAACAGCTGCTAATGCGTTGGGACAAGGTGTTGATACTCCTTGTGCTGCAGCGGTTAATATTTTACAGGATCCTAAACAGGTTAATTGTGCCATTTCAGTCAAAATCATTTCATTATTGTAAGTTTTATTAACGTTTGTACTTTCCATAGCACTTATACTACCAATTAAACTTTGACACCTAAACTCACAATTTCCAGTTGTTATAATCTTACTCAAATCAATCACGCCTAATCAAATAATACATGTAACATTTTTTATTCATACACAAAAAGCCCCTCAAACTATAATGAGGAGCTTAACCAGATACATATAATAAACGTTAACACCAAATAACCCAAAATGATAGTTCCCCATAATTCCCATACAATCAATGAGATAATTATAGCACATTTTTATATATAATGCAATATAAATCGTAAATTTTTTAAAAAAATATTTACAACATGCATCAAAAGCCTGAAATATGCATGACGAAATCTTTATTTTTTTACCTTTCAGTGTACAATAAGTCCTTCAGCAATCCTCTTAAACTGCCTTATTTTCGAAACTAGCCCCTCAATCTGATGCGACTCCCATAACCCTGTCTTGCACCAGATTGCATAGTGTTCACAGTTATTAAAAAACAGATTATATTCTCTCTCACCAAGCTTACTTTCCGCCCTTTTAATCGTCTCTTCCGGTGAATACAAATGGTACTCGGAGTTCTGATTTTTCAGTCTGCTTATATACATTATAATATCCAGAAAGCTTTCATTTAAGTGTTCGTTTGACACAATAGAATATCCACCAAGAAAATTTCTTTTCTTTCCTGAAATATTAATCTTTGTCGGATCTCCTTCACACTCCGGAAATACAAGAATGGAATAGCTCTTGTCCTTACCTACAAATTCGTCCAGACTTACCTTATGTATATCAATTCGTTTTGCATTTTTATTAAGATTATATTCATAAACGCACTGATCATCCTTATATACGCCATAGTGGTCATAACCTCCAGCCATACGATGAACACAAATCACGTCACCCATAACTGCATGAGTAATTTTATTGACCAGCTGATGAAATTTTGCGCGCATTGAAGTTTCTGAACCATAGTCAAGACGAATATTTTCAGCGTTGAGTATTCTGCAGTTTCCGAATACAATATTTTTCTGCAGTCTGTACTCACCACTCTCCTCTATATTCTCCCAGAACACTTCACCGCCCATAGTTTTTGCTTCTATGTTCGGAAATTTTATACCGTCATCCCATATTGCCATCTTTAATCTCGTCTCCCGATACTGAAAACCCGTACCGAACTTCTCACTCCACAAACTCCCCGCAAGCCAGTCCGTCCGGATCTACCACTTTCTTCTTCCTGTCACAGTAATTCTCTTTTTCAAAAATCGACCCAAACTTATAGTACCCAAAATGCTCGCATTCAAAACAAGCATGAATTCCAGGCGTATTTTCATCAATAAAATTACTGCATGAATGTTCACCTTTAACTCTTCTGCCCGTCTTATTGCACTTAAATGCACCTATCTCACCTACCACCGGTGCACAGTAAAAACAATCCCAGCATGCTGCCATAAAAACTCATCCTTTCATTAACACCCGCTGGTTTGTATCCAACTGTCAAATTTCGGCACAAGTACCTAATAAATCTGATTTTTCCTCAACTAATATTCATTATACACCAACGGTTGTAATATGTCAACATTAAAAGTTATATTTTCATCTAATTACCCTGTAAATTTATCAACAATATCATTTGCCATACCTGAAATATCAAAATCAGTTTTACGTATTCCATAATTTTTAACTTTTGAAACATACTGCGGTTCCGGTTTGCCGGTATAATAATCTTTCATTTCCTTAAAGCTGTCGGTTATCTCACGCAGCTCTTCAGCTCGGCGTGAATTAATCCTTCTGAGTTTAATCTTATACTTTGTTTCATCTGTAAATTTAAATTCTGCAACCGACTGAAAAGCACCTACTCCAAATCCGATTGTAAGGACAGCTGAGCCAATAATCGTCAAAATGCTTTCGGCTTCATTAACGGTATAAAATAATACGCCAAGGAAAATCAGAGAAAGTATTAATGAAACAACGGAAAAACCTTTTTTAAAGGTCAGTTCCTGCAGTGAAGTATATTTTACATAATATCTTTCTGCATTATACTTTTTTGGTATCTTTATTTCAAGAAAATAGTCAGTAAAATTAAAATTCACATCTTTTCCTGAAATCAGTTCTCTCGCACCCTTTGCAGAATTTGACTTGAAAGTATAACTTTTTCCGGTTGCAGGGCCATGAATACCATGAATACGATATTTAGTTGGTTCTCCGTTTCTTGATGCTCCGCACATAAAACAATAATCACTGTCTTCCTTTAATTCTGTTCCGCACTGAATACAGTGTTCTGAAATATTTTCTGCAGATTCGCATTCAACTCCGGCACCGCATTTACTGCAAAATAAATCTCCGTCATTAAGAATATTTGAACATGACTTACATACGCTGCTCATTATAATCACTCTCCCGCCATATCAGTATGTATTTTCAAATCTGAGAAAATCCCCATGTATGTAACCTGATCCATACTCAGTATTAGCATTGTACCATATCGGATCATCATAAAGTAATACATACACCATTTCGCCGTCATTAAGCTGTGCTACTATATCATATTCTGTTCCGGGGCCGCTTCGCAGATTAAGTACACTGTCCGGATCATTAAGTGATACCCATGCAACTTCATATGCTTTCTGAGAACCGGGCACTACACTTGCGTATTGCCTGTCGTATTCTTCATCGCACAAACCGTCTTTTGTATATATAACCATTCTGATTGACGGAGTGTCTGCATCTGCTCCTTCCGGAAAATCAACACTCAATACACATTCATGATTATTTACTTCTATGATTGCATCTCCGCATGAGCCCTGTCTTATTTGCATGGATACCGGTTCTTCCGATTCAAAATCCACATATTCTTCAAGTTCTCTGAATGTCATTCCGACTCTGAGATTATCACTTAAGTATGAACCCTCTCCTGCAGTAATTGTACTTACTCTTGTTCCTTCAGTTACATTATAATCTACATAAGAAAAATACATCGTACCATACTGATATGAATTGGTAGAATGACTTCCTCCTATAGGTGCCTGTAGAGGATGGAAAAGCGGATTGACATCCGGTTCACCAAAAAAACCTTCGATTTCTCCAAGTGTTTTTCCAAAATAATAAACCGGATCAGCAGGAGTGAAAATTAATGAATTACTTCCATCGGATTCAGTATAACTCTCAGAAGATACAATTGTACTATGTGCTGGTGTATCAGTTACTGTTTCAGATTTAGTAATAACTGCTTTTTTAGTTTCTGTAATTTCAGAATAATAATTGTTTCGGTTTTCTGAAATATTATTGTCAACTGTTATACCGGATTTGTCATTTTTATCTTTGCTGTCAATCCATGTCATAATCCCTACAGCGACAGCACAGATACTTACAGCAGCTATTGCAAGCTTTATTTTAAATTTCGTATCTGATTTTTTATATTCAGATATATCCTGAATATCCGGTTCACCAGCAGCAGATGATAAATCATCATCAACCATTTCCTGAGTATAATGTACAGGCTTTCCGCATTTATCACAAAACTTATAATTCTCCTCAAGTGTACGGCTGCAAAATTTGCAGAACATTATGTTTTCCCCCTCTCACTAATCCGCATTTTTCTATCCGCGGTTAAATAAAAGCTTATGTATAACCATTATCGGAATAGTAATTAGTCCTAAAAATGCTCCCTGTATGCAGGTAGTCAGCCAGTGTCTGAAGCCATCGAATACCAGTTCATATTCAACGTGCATTATGTGATATTTGATGTATCGGATGCTCTTATATCCAAAATATACATATAACCCGAAAACTAATAAACTCAGCATAAAAATTACCTCCTGTGATTTACAGTAAATTTTCTTTTTTTAAACTTACAGCTATATTTTGCAAACACTAAAAGTTCATTTATTATTTCACCATATTTGTATAAAATAATAATTATCACCACACCATAAGGAGAACCCCATAAAATGAACGAAACAGACCGCAAGTCAATAGGCAGACGAATACGTGCTCAGAGGGAACTTTTAGGTTACACAAGGGAAAAGCTCGCCGAGGAGCTGGAAGTCTCCCCGAAATTCTGCTCCGACATAGAACTCGGTGTCAGAGGCATGTCCATCCAGACTCTGGTCAGACTGTCCGGAATCCTTAATCTCACCACAGATTACATTCTTTTCGGAACAACACCTGACTGTGAATCCGCTGACATGTCCACCCTTCTGAAACTCGTTGAGAAATGCCCGCAGGAGCAGCAGAAAAATCTGTCTTCTATAATCCATACATTTTTAAATGCCGTTTCTGAGTAACATTTCTAAGCACGGATAAATGCGTTACAGCAGCTTTTCCCTTCTGCACATTTATCATAACATATTAATATTTCTCTGTAAATTCAAAACAGTTCCGGTAATAAAATAATTTTCCGGAACTGTTTTGTGTTTTATTTTTCCCGAATAATCTTTATCAATGCTTAGTTTTTTCACATTGAACTGACACTAAAAATTTGGTATAATGTATTTGTAAAGCGAACAGTTAATGACTATAACAGCTACACGGATGATAAGAAAGAACAATTCCTGCATGATTTCAAAAATATGTGCAAAGATATCAGGAACACCATGGATTCATTGCTGACAGATGAAAGAATTACAAATGATGAATATCGTGAGATGCTTAATATCATAAAGTCACTTAAATCATATTTGTACAGCAGCATTGATGATATTAATAAAAAAGGAGCTGATTCTATGTTAAATGAAAAAATCATTCTCTGGGATGACAGGATTAGAGCAGAAACGAAAGCAGAAACTCAGGCAGAAGACAGAAGGAAATTTGCTGAGATGATGATTATGAACGGAGAGCCGGCTGAGAAAATCGAACAATATACCGGTCTGAACCTGTCTGTACTGAAACCGCTTGCTCAGTCCCTCGGAAAAACACTTGTTCTTTAAAATTCAATTCAAATCAAAATCCGGACATCAACGCCTCAGTTTGTCCGGATTTTTAGTGGAGGCATTTATTTAGCAATGCAAATAGAATATTACCTGTAAAATCAAAACAGTTCCGGTAAAATATCACCGGAACTGTTTTGATTTTACCAGTCAACCTTGCATTTGAAATTCTGGCATGTATGGTTTGCAGGGGTGTCCAGCCCCTTCTTTATGCATCTGCATTTCCCACTCGGATCGTAGTACCACATTTGTCTGACATTTGGCTGAATGAATTTGTATGTCGGATCCCACCAGTATTTGCAGAAAGCACAGAACTTTGCTGAAGTTAAATTTACCGGAACTGTCATTTTGTATCCTCCTCTTGTTAAGTATACCATTTTTTCTGATATTCAGCAAGAAGTAACAACAAAAAAATGACCACGAATTCCGTGGTCAGATAATTGTTCTCCATACTTCGCACAGTTCGTCTCTCAGACATACTTCAGAAGCAACGCCAAGATAATATCCGGCGTATGCCATAGCCATCCCGGTATCGTCGCAGATACTTACCGCATTTGCAGCGTTAAACAAATTTCCGGCGGCAGCAACAGTGCTTTTTCCCTCATAGTATGCTTCAGTGAATTCATTTACAATATCCGGATTTTTCCTTATCACATTTCTGTAGGCTATGGCAAGTACCGGATTTTTTTTCGTAAACTCTGCATAATAATCTGAATAATATACCCTGTCCGCTATATCCGGAAAAGGTCCGGGCATTACTGACCTTATCTTCTCAGCTATTCCCATAGGGACATAGAATTCGGAAGTATCTTTTCTCTCATAGTAATACCACTCACTGAGATTGCTAAGAGCTGAAAAACAGAAATCAGAAAAATCAATATCAGCTGAAGGATCGGCAATAAAATATTCTCTTATCCAGCAGTAAAGGTCTATATACTCATCGTAATTTTTAAAATTTTTTCCGTTATCACAGTCTATCCTGTAATTCTTTCTCGTGAAAACAGACGAAATATTCGGTATATACCCCGGCCTCTCAAGCATCATCTTATGCTTTCCTGAAAGTACCGCAAAATACACATAAGGTTTTATCCCGGAAAGTTCATCGTATGCATTAACAATTCTGACAAGCTCACCGATATTTTCCAGATAAACACTGCTGTCCTTTCCCCCTGAAAGAAATTTTTCCTTCAGTGAAATGCCGAAAAGAAGTGCCTGCTCAGTCTGTACATTTTCATTGCTGTGAAGAGTGTACCCTGATGCAGAGAATTTTTTCAGTTTTTCTGAAAAATCAAAATGCCTGCGGATAAATTCTGCAAGTTCATTTGCCTTATCCTGCTGTTCAAACCAGCAGTACAGATCCTGCTCATCCGTCCTTGAATCAGGATGCAGATCAAAGAGAAGACCGCAGTCCGTCACAAATGATGTATACATGTGTATTATCTCATCGTTAATACTGCATTTTTCTATAATTTCGCACATATCAAGTCCGGCTGAAAGAACATTCTCAGTTTTAATTTTATATTTTTTCATAAGTGAAAAAATTTCCGTCCTGAACTCATTTATCCTGCTGATTCCCTGTTCAAATGTCAGACCCGCATTTTTCAGAAGTGTACTGAGTGGAATATAATTGTCAGCAAGAGTCTCAACAAATTTGAAAAATTCATAGCTATCTTCGTAAATCACTTTTTGTCCGCTCCCGAATT
Organism: Oscillospiraceae bacterium; assembly: GCA_030533325.1. Taxonomy (GTDB): domain Bacteria; phylum Bacillota; class Clostridia; order Oscillospirales; family Ruminococcaceae; genus HUN007. The sequence continues at coordinate 2,736 of JAUNJJ010000090.1, read as the reverse complement.
TTTATAATTATTCTTTACATTTACTATGATAACATAAAAATAAACACATGTAAATTAAAAACAGTTCCGGTAAAATAATTTTTTCCGGAACTGTTTTTTAATCGGAAGCAGCATAGGTTCAGACAATACTGACAATTTCCGTATTATTTTTTACTCAAACCTTTTGCTATCTTTTCGCCTGTCCACTGAATGACCTGAACAAGTACGACCAGAATCACTACACAGGCTATCATTATTTCTGTCTGGTATCTCTGATAACCGTATCTGTAAGCGAGGTCACCAAGACCTCCGCCGCCTACAAGACCTGACATCGCTGAAAATCCAAGAACCGTTATCGTTGTTACTGTAATGTTTACAGCCAGTGACGAAAGCGCCTCCGGAATCAGTATCTTAAAGATAACACTTAACTTTCCGGCACCTGAAGCAATATATGCCTCAAGAACTCCCTGATTTACAGCAGAAAAAGAACTTTCCGAAAGTCTTGCAAAGAAAGCTGTGGCAGATATCGAAAGAGGTACTATAACAGCTGATGTACCTATCTTTGTTCCCACAATAAGTTTTGAAAGAGGAAGCAAAAATATCATAAGAATAAGAAACGGGAGTGACTGTATTATATTAAGAATCACACCGGTTATTTTATTTATCACCTTGTTTTTTATAAAGAGAGGATTTGATGTTGAAAACAGAAGAAGTCCCAGAAATACTCCGGCTATTACGGCTATCACAAGCGAAACAATAACCATGTATGCAGTTTCTCCCAGAGACTTTAATATCTCATCTCTTACACCCCATATAGCATTAAGCATTTGCAATCACCTCCAGTTTCTCAACCTTTTCTTCAAGTACTTTAATGGTCTTTTCTCTTGATTCCGGTGTTCCGATTATATTTACATAAAGTATTCCGAGTGGTTTTTCACCTATATACTCTATCTTTCCATGAAGAATATTGTATCTGACATCATATTCTTTTGCAGTATCAGAGAGAACTGAATCCGTTGCACCCTTACCCAGATAAGTAAGTTTTATTACCTCTCCTTCAAGCCCGCTGAGAATATTTTCAGGGATTGAAAAATCATATGTGTGAGCTATAAGCTGTTCAGTGAATGCTGTATCAGGTTTTGTAAACACTTGATAGACATCACCCAGCTCCTCAAGTTTGCCGTGATTCATTACCGCAACCCTGTCACATATATCCTTAACAACATCGAGCTCATGTGTAATTATAACTATAGTCACATTCAGTTCACTGTTTACCTTCTTAAGAAGTTCAAGAACCGAAGCCGTTGTTTCAGCATCAAGAGCTGAGGTTGGCTCATCACACAGCAGAATCTTTGTGTTGTTTGCAAGTGCTCTTGCTATTGCAACACGCTGTTTCTGTCCCCCTGAAAGTTTTGCCGGATATGCATCACGCTTGTCAGAAAGATTTACGAATTCAAGAAGTTCTGTAACCCTCCTGTCAATATCATTCTTCTTCCATCCGGCACTTTCAAGTATAAAAGCTATATTACCGTACACTGTTCTGCTCTCAGCAAGATTAAAATGCTGAAAAATCATGCCTATATTTTTTCGGAACTCTCTTAATTCTTTTCCTTTAAGTTTTGCAACATTCCTGCCATCAGCAATGACGCTGCCTCCTGTCACACTCTGAAGTCCGTTTATTGTACGCAGAAGTGTGCTTTTTCCTGCACCGCTTCCGCCCACTATACCGAATACCGAACCTTCAGGTATTTTAAAAGATACATCATCCACCGCATTTACTGTCTGTCCCCTGAACTTAAAGGACACGCTCACATTTTTAAATTCTATCATTTTATACCATTCCCCGTGACTAATTCAGCCTATTACTTATCGTAATCAGCAGGCTTGTTGAATGCTTTGTATATCTTTGATTCATCTTCAATAACGTTTCTGAAGTCATCAGAATGTACTATTGAAACTATATCCTTTGAAAAGCTGCTGTCCTTATCTTCCGTTCTGACAGCAATTACATTGTAGTAACCCTCGCCGAGCTGTTCATTGTATACTGCATCAGCAAGATCAAGGCCTGCGCTGATTGCATAGTTACCATTGATAACAGCAATTCCAACACTGTCAAGCACTGTCGGAAGCACTTCCGCATTTACTTCCTTAAAAACAAGTGACTTTGGATTTTCAGCTATATCATCAACTGTAGCCTTGCTCTTATCGATTTCATCACTAAGTTTTATTATTCCCGTCTGCTCAAGTACACGAAGTGCTCTGGCAAGATTGGTATCATCGTTTGGTATAGCCGCTTCAGATCCTTCAGCAACTGAATCGATACTGTCAAAGCTGTTTGAGAAAACGCCCATTGCTGCAGTAGGTATCTCTGTAATATATGTCAGATCAAGGTCATGTTCCTCCGAAAACTTCTTAAGATATGTCGAATGCTGGAACACGTTTACATCTATTTCTTTTTCAGCAAGAGCATTATTCGGGAGTACGTAGTCTGAAAAATCTACATACTTAACTTCGTAGCCTTTTTCCTCAAGCTTAGGCTGTATGCCCTCCTTGAACATATCTTCATAAGGTCCTGCACATACACCCACACGAATAAGATTTTCGGTTCCTGTTGCTGAACCGCATCCGGTCAAAAACACTGAACTGATTGCTAATGCACCTGCAAGTGATAATGATTTTAAAATAAACTTTTTCATAATTTTTTCCTGGTATAATTAAATCATCCCCCAGCAAGTGATTCAATTACACTTTTCCTTT
>JAUNJJ010000089.1 GCA_030533325.1 Oscillospiraceae bacterium | reverse complement strand
AATACGAAATGGATTCCAATGATGTTGTATATGTTCGTATTGACAAGAACAGAAAGATTCCGCTTACAACATTTATCCGTGCACTTGGTGTGGGTACAGACGAAGAGATTGAAGAGATGTTCGGTTTTGACGAGAGACTTAACCAGACTATCATTCAGAAGGACGGAACAAAAAATAATTCTGATGCTCTTATCGATGTGTACAAGAAACTTCGTCCGGGTGAACCTCCTACGGTTGAAAGTGCACTTTCACATATTAACAATCTTTTCTTCGATGCAAAGAGATATGATCTCTGCAAATTTGGTCGTTACAAGTACAACAAAAAGCTTGGCATAGCATCAAGACTTGCAGGCCACGTAATTTCAAAGCCTATTGTCAATTCACTTACAGGTGAATTCATGGCTGACGAAGGTGAACTCATTTCATATGAAAAGGCCTGCGAAATTGAACAGGCAGGTGTTATGGAAGCCTTTGTAAAGGTTGAAGTAAAGGAAGACTATACCACACCTACAGGCGAAAAGAAAACAAAGCTTGTTGAAAGAGAAGTAAAGATTATCGGTAACGGTATGGTTGATATCACAAAGTATGTAAGCTTTGATGTTTCACAGTACGATATCAATGAAAAGGTATACTTCAAAGTTCTCAAGGATATTCTTGAAAATTCAGCAGATGAAGCTGAAATTGAAGAAAATGTAAAGAACAGAGTAGAAGAACTCGTTCCTAAGCACATCATTCTTGATGATATTTATGCTACAATCAGCTACTTCCTTAACCTTTGTTCAGGAATTGGTACAGTTGATGATATAGACCATCTTGGAAACAGAAGAATCCGTTCTGTAGGTGAACTTCTCCAGAACCAGTTCAGAATCGGTTTTGCAAGAATGGAAAGAGTAATCCGTGAAAGAATGAATACACAGACTCAGGAAATGGACACAATCACTCCTCAGTCACTTGTAAATATTCGTCCTATCACTGCGGCAATAAAGGAATTCTTTGGTTCATCACCGCTTTCACAGTTCATGGATCAGACCAATCCGCTTGCTGAACTTACACATAAGAGACGTCTTTCAGCCCTTGGTCCTGGCGGTCTTTCACGAGACAGAGCCGGATTTGAAGTTCGAGACGTTCACTACAGCCACTACGGCAGAATGTGTCCTATCGAAACTCCTGAAGGTCCTAATATCGGACTTATCTCATACCTTGCAACATTTGCAAGAATCAACGAATACGGCTTCATTGAAGCTCCTTACCGTAAGGTAGACAAGACTACAGGTGTTGTAACAAATGAAGTTGTTTATATGACAGCTGACGTTGAAGACAATTATGTAGTGGCTCAGGCCAACGAACCTCTTACAGAAGACGGAAAGTTTGCAAGAGCAAGAGTAAATGCACGTTACAGAGACAAGATTCTCGAATGTGACAACGAAATAGTAGACTTCATGGATGTATCTCCTAAGATGGTTGTGTCTGTTGCTACAGCTATGATTCCGTTCCTTGAAAATGACGATGCGAACCGTGCACTCATGGGTTCAAACATGCAGCGTCAGGCAGTTCCGCTTCTCAAGACTGAGAACCCGATTGTTGGTACAGGTATGGAATACAAGGCAGCCGTTGACTCTGGTGTCTGCATAGTTGCTGACTGTGACGGTGAAGTTGTTTCAGTCTGTGCCGATGAAGTTGTTGTTAAGGATACAAACCTTATTGAACACAAGTACAAGCTTACAAAGTTCAAGCGTTCGAACCAGGGTACATGTATCAACCAGAGACCTATTGTAAGCACAGGCGAAAAGGTTACAAAGGGTCAGGTTCTTGCAGACGGTCCTGCAACATGCAACGGTGAAATTTCACTTGGTAAAAATGCCCTTATCGGATTCATGACATGGGAAGGCTATAACTACGAAGATGCCGTACTTCTTAACGAAAGACTTGTTCGTGAAGATATGTACACATCAATTCATATAGAAGAATACGAAATAGAAGCAAGAGATACAAAGCTCGGACCGGAGGAAATCACAAGAGATATTCCTAACGTTGGCGACGATGCACTTAAGGATCTCGACGAAAACGGTATTATCCGTATCGGTGCTGAAGTTCATGCAGGTGATATACTTGTTGGTAAGGTAACACCTAAGGGTGAAACAGAACTTACAGCTGAAGAACGTCTTCTCAGAGCTATCTTTGGTGAAAAGGCAAGAGAAGTACGTGACAATTCACTTAAGGTACCGCACGGTGAAGCCGGCGTAATTGTTGACGTTAAGATATTCACAAGAGAAAACTGCGACGAATTAAGTCCTGGAGTAAACATGCTCGTTCGCTGCTATATTGCTCAGAAGAGAAAAATCTCTGTCGGAGACAAGATGGCCGGACGTCACGGAAACAAGGGTGTCGTTTCACGTATTCTTCCTCAGGAAGATATGCCGTTCCTCCCAGATGGTACACCACTTGATATTGTACTTAACCCTCTCGGCGTTCCTTCACGAATGAACATCGGTCAGGTTCTTGAAGTACATCTTGGTATTGCTGCCAAGGCACTTGGATGGAAGATTATGACTCCTGTATTTGACGGTGCACACGAAGAAGATATCCGTGCATGCTTCAATGAAGCTGACAAGAAAATCAGGAGTGTTGATGATCCTGATATGCTCTTCAACGGTGTTGAATTCAACGAGGACGGTAAGTTTACACTTTATGACGGACGTACAGGTGAACCGTTTGACAACAGAGTAACAGTAGGTTATATGTACTACCTCAAGCTCCATCACCTTGTTGACGATAAGATTCATGCCCGTTCAGTTGGTCCTTACTCACTTGTTACACAGCAGCCTCTTGGCGGTAAGGCACAGTTCGGCGGCCAGCGTTTCGGTGAAATGGAAGTTTGGGCACTCGAAGCATATGGTGCAGCTTATACACTTCAGGAGATCCTTACAGTTAAGTCTGACGATACTGTAGGACGTGTAAACACATACGAGGCAATTGTTAAGGGACAGAACGTACCTAAGCCGAGCTTCCCTGAAGCATTCAAGGTTCTTATCAAGGAACTTCAGTCTCTTGGTCTTGATGTCAGGGTTCTTGATGCTGACCAGAATGAAATAGATCTTAAGCAGACATTTGATGACGACGATATTATTCCGCAGCCGGCAGCTGCTGCCGATGATACTGCAGTGATGCTTTCAACTGATGATTACTATGATTCAGAGGAAGGTGACGAATCAGGATTAAGTCTTGACGGTTCAGACGAAGATGCTGATGATTTTGCTGACAGCGAAGATGAAGATTTCAGTTATGACAATCTTTCGTCTATGGATGATAACGAAGATTTTTAATTAATACTATAATTTGATTAGAGTTTAAGAGTTAAGTACCGGACAGAACATCTGTTCTGTCTGGGCCTTGCCTCAATATGGGAGGATAGAGCTTTGGAATTTAACGAATTCAAATCAATTAAAATAGGGCTTGCTTCACCTGAGCAGATTCGTGCATGGTCATTTGGTGCTGTAGAACGTCCTGAAACAATTAACTACAGAACTCAGAAACCGGAACGTGACGGTCTTTTCTGCGAAAGAATTTTCGGACCTACAAAAGACTGGGAATGTCACTGCGGTAAGTTCAAGAAGATAAGATTCAAAGGTAAGGTCTGTGACCGTTGCGGAGTTGAAGTAACAAGAGCCAAGGTAAGACGTGAACGAATGGGTCATATTGAACTCGCAGCTCCTGTATCGCATATCTGGTATTTTAAGGGAACACCTTCAAGAATCGGTCAGGTACTTGAGATTTCACAGAAGCGCCTTGAGGAAATACTTTACTTTACAAAGTACATCGTTGTTGATCCGGGCAATGCAACAGAGCTTACTAAAAAGCAGCTCCTTTCCGAGAAGGAATATCTTGATGCACTTGAAAAATACGGTGATGATTTTTATGCTGATATGGGTGCGGAAGCTATCAAGGAGCTTCTTGAAGAATATGATCCGCAGAGATATGATGAGTATATTATTCAGCACATTGATCAGTTTGCCAGAATTACCGGTTTGAGCGAAAAGGACATCATAGATTATCTCAGCAAGCGAATCTATATTATTACAGATAACGGTGAAAATCCTGACTATGAAGCAGGTCAGGTTGTAAAGAGATCTGTATTTTTACAGAAGGTTATGCGTTACAACAGAGAGCAGGAAGAAATCAGAAGTCCAAAGCGCATAAAAGTAAAGACAGGTTCTGCATATATTGAAGAACTCTTCAACCAGAATATCGCTGAGGCAAATGTAAACGGTGAATATGATGAGATCGCCAACAAGGACAACTGGGTAAACTCACTTGTATGGCTTTCAAATGACCTTAAGAATGAGCTTAAGGATCTTCCTTCAGGTCAGAAGAAAATTAAGCTTCTCAAGAGACTTGAAATCATCGAAGCATTCAGACTTTCAGGAAACAAGCCTGAATGGATGGTACTTGATGTTGTACCTGTAATTCCTCCGGATATCAGACCGATGGTTATGCTTGACGGCGGCAGATACGCTACATCAGACCTTAATGATCTTTACAGAAGAGTAATAAACAGAAACAACAGACTTAAGAGAATGCTTACACTTGAAGCTCCTGATATTATCATCAGAAATGAAAAGCGTATGCTTCAGGAAGCTGTTGATGCACTTATAGACAACGGAAGACACGGAAGACCGGTTACAGGTCCTAACAACAGGGCTCTCAAGTCACTTTCAGACATGCTCAAGGGTAAGCAGGGTCGTTTCAGACAGAACCTTCTTGGTAAGCGTGTTGACTACTCGGGACGTTCAGTTATCGTTGTCGGACCTGAACTCAAGATGTATCAGTGTGGTCTTCCAAAGGAAATGGCTCTTGAACTTTTCAAACCTTTTGTACTTAAGAGACTTGTTGATACAAAGGTTATTGCTAATATAAAGAGTGCAAGAAAGCTTGTTGACAGAGCAAAGACAGAAGTATGGGATGCTCTTGAAAATGTAATCAAGGATCATCCGGTTCTTCTTAACCGTGCCCCTACACTTCACAGACTTGGTATTCAGGCATTTGAACCTGTACTTGTTGAAGGCCGTGCACTTAAGCTTCATCCGCTCGTATGTACTGCATATAACGCTGACTTCGACGGGGACCAGATGGCTGTACACCTTCCGCTTTCAGCTGAAGCTCAGGCAGAAGCAAGATTCCTTATGCTTGCTGCAAACAACCTTCTTAAGCCTTCAGACGGAAGACCGGTTGCAGTTCCTACACAGGATATGGTACTCGGTTCGTACTACCTCACAATGCTTAAGGAAGGCGACCTTGGTGAAGGAAAGGTGTTCAGAGACGTTAATGAAGCTCTTATGGCTTATAACGAACACGCAGTTTCACTTCACGCCCCTATCAAGGTAAAGGTTACAAAGGATATCGGCGGAAGAAAGGTTTCCAAGATTATCGACTGTACAGTAGGTCGTCTTATATTCAATGAAAATATTCCGCAGAACCTTGGCTATGTAGACAGAACAGATTCTGACAAACAGTTTGACCTCGAAATCTCCTTCCTCGTAAAGAAGAAGCAGCTTTCAGATATCATCGAACGATGCATCAGAATTCACGGCACAACTACAACATCAGAAGTTCTTGACAAGATTAAAGCACTTGGCTTTAAGTTCTCTACAAGGGCTGCTATCACGGTTGCAGTTTGTGACGCTACAATTCCTCCGCAGAAAAAGGATATTCTTGAAGCTGCTCAGGAAAAAATCGATACAATTACAGAACAGTATGAATACGGTTATATCTCATCTTCAGAAAAGTCCAAGAAGGTTATTGAAATCTGGAACAAGGCTACTGATGATGTAACGGAAGCCCTTAAGAGCAACCTTGGTAAATATAACCCAATCTTCATGATGGCTGACTCAGGTGCCCGTGGTAGTATCAACCAGATAAGACAGCTTGCAGGTATGCGCGGACTTATTGCGAATACATCAGGTACTACAATCGAAATTCCTATCAGAGCTAACTACCGTGAAGGTCTTAACATTCTCGAATACTTCATTTCATCACGAGGCGCACGTAAAGGTCTTGCCGATACAGCCCTCAGAACAGCCGACTCAGGTTACCTTACAAGACGTCTTGTTGACGTATCACAGGATGTTATTATTCGTGAACATGACTGTCAGACAGATGAAGGTCTTGAAATATTCGAAATCAAAAACGGCAGTGAAATGATTGAGCCGCTTTCAGAGCGTCTTGTAGGCCGTTATCTTGTTGAGAATTTCTGCGATCCTGAAACAGGCGAAGTTGTTGTACCTAAGACAAAACTTATGACAGATGCTGATGCCGGAAAGATTGTTGGTATGGGCGTTGAGCGTATCAAGATTCGTTCTGTACTTCACTGTAAAGCTAAACAGGGTGTCTGTGCAAAGTGTTACGGTGCTAACCTTGCAAACGGTAATATCGTGTCTGTCGGTGAGGCAGTTGGTGTTATTGCTGCACAGTCTATCGGTGAACCTGGTACACAGCTTACAATGAGAACATTCCATACCGGTGGTATTGCTTCTGCAGAAGATATCACACAGGGTCTTCCTCGAGTTGAAGAACTTTTCGAAAGCCGTCGTCCGAAGAACGCTGCAATTATTGCAAGAATCAGCGGTCGCGTAACTATCGAAGAAATCAAGACAACCAAAAATGTAATCATTACTGATGAAGAAACGGGCGAACAGGAATCATATATGATTCCATGGAACCTCAAGGTAAGGGTACGTGAAGGTGAAGTTATAGAGAAGGGAACCAAGATTACAGAAGGTAACTGTTATCCTGCTGATATTCTTGCGGTTCAGGGAACAGAACATGTACAGAATTACATCATTAATGAAGTACAGAAGGTTTACCGTCTCCAGGGTGTTGATATCAATGATAAGCACATTGAAGTAATCGTAAGACAGATGCTCAGAAAGATTAAGGTTGAAGACAGCGGAAGCAGCTATCTCCTTCCGGGTTCACTTGTTGACAAGAAGGAAATCGATACAATTAACGCTGAACTTCAGAAGAGAATTGATGCAGGTGAAGTCGGTGTATCACTGGTTACAACAGCACCTGTACTTCAGGGTATCACAAAGGCTTCCTCAAGCTCAGAAAGCTTCCTTTCAGCTGCTTCCTTCCAGGAAACAACAAAGGCACTCACTGACGCTGCTATCAGAGGAAAGAGTGACTATCTCCTTGGTCTTAAGGAAAATGTTATTATTGGTAAACTTATTCCTGCCGGTACAGGTATGGATATATATAACAAGGTTGAAGTCGTTAAGAATGACAAGGACGGACTTGGTCCTGATCATCCGCAGATTCCGCCGCTTAATATGTAATTGAATTTAAATAAAAAACGTCTCCGGATTTTCCGGAGACGTTTTTGTTTTAGACAGAAATCTGAATTGTACACAATAAAAATATACATAATTGGTTGAAAAAACAGAGGAAAAATGATATAATAATAAATGTATAAATTATTTCGGGGTGATTGGATGAAAAGTAAATTCAAAGGGCGAATGATGGCAATTCTGTTTGTGATATTGCTGATAACATTTACAGTTATAGGATTTGTTTATTATATAGCAGTTTCAAAAAATATACATAAGGATGAATATATTTCAGGGGAGGCCGCAGCGAGTTTTGCGGCTGTTGAGATTAACGGGGATAAGTCAAGATATTATATAACAACAAGAAAGACGGACAATGAATATCAGGAGGTAATGAGAAATCTTCTTGAATATACAAGTGACTGTAATATAAACCGCATTTCTCTGATAAGTTACGGAAGTACGGTTGGATACTATATTTATGATACTGACGGGAAGCAGATTGGAACCAAGGTTTCGTATGATGATTATACGTCATCAGTTAAAACTCAGCTTGTTGAAGCAAGAGAATCCTGGAGCCGTACAAAGGGAGATATAAATTATACATATCGTCCGGTAAGGACAAGCGATGATCTCGCTGTTGGTTATATTATTGTAGAGACGAATGTAAGAAATGACAATATCCCGGCTATGATTCTTACAGTAGCTGTAATTTCTGTTCTTATACTTGCTCTTGTAAGTTTCATCATTATTCTTATTCTTAAAAAAATGGTATTTAATCCTATTGCAACATTTGCAAGTGCAGCAGCTGAGTTTACCGGTTCAGATTCAGAATATGAGTGCGGAGAAGAACTGAAGAAAAAATTCGAGACCGGCAGAAGTGATGAGATTGGTCATCTCGGACAGTCTCTTATAAGTATGATTAATGTTATAAACCATTCAAGGGCAAACTTCTCAACGGCAGTATTTGATGCAACTCACGACGGAATGACAAAGACATACAACAAAAGGCATTATGAAAATAAAGTTGATTCATTCCGCTCATGTTCCTCGATATGTGTAATTTACTTTGATGTAAATAATCTCAAACTTATGAATGACACACTTGGACATGAACGCGGTGACTATGTTATAAAAAAAGCAGCCGAATATATAAAGGAAGTTTCTTTTGATGACAGTATGTGCTTCAGAATGGGCGGTGACGAATTTCTGCTCGTCGTGACAAATCACAGTTACCGTGACATCTATTCTCTTATTAACAGACTTGATTCCGATTGCCCTGTTATTCTCAGTGCTGAAACTGACAGTATAAAATGTTCCATGGCATATGGTTATGCATATGAAAAATCAAACTATTCATATGAAAAGCTTCTTGGAGAGGCAGAGGAAAATATGTACAGAAAAAAATATGAAATAAAACAGCAGCTGAATATGCCGGACAGATAACAAATAACCAGCGAGGGATTATTATGGCAAGAAAGAAAAGAAAAAAACATACAAGGATAGGTTTTGTATCCAATATAAAGATTAACAATAAGGTAATAATAATATTTACTCTTCTGATAGTTTCTGTTTCTGTAATGTTTTACGGAGCAACGGTTATAGTATCATCACTTCTTTCTGAAAATAAAAAAGAGAGTGAGAAGATGATATCTTCTGCAGCTGAAGGGTATCTTGATTCCAGCATAGAGAGTATGGTTTCTGTTTCAAAAACAGTTTATACAAATGAAGCTGTTTACGAATTTTTAAACAGAAAATATCAGAATACAGCAGATTACTTTGACAAATACTACGAATTTTCACAGAGTAAACTTCTTGTGATTACAGAGGACAGTGCGATAAAGCAATTTACAATTTATACAGCAAATGATACTGTTACAAACGGCGGAAATATAAGCAGAATTGATTCTGCAGAAAATGAAGAATGGTACAGAACCTTTACCTCACTAAACAGGGATATGATTATTTACTGCAACAGTGATCAGAATAATCTTTCTCTTATAAGAAGGCTTGACTACAGGAAAGTCCAGACCGGTGAAGCAATAATAAAGCTTGATTTTAATCCTGCTGTACTTCAGAGCACTTATATGGATATGTACTTTGACGGTACAGTGTATGTTTCAAGCGGAGATACACTGCTTTACAGCAATACCCGGGATACGGCTATGCCTTCATCAGATGAACTCCGTAAATATACATTATCATCAATAAATTACTATACATGTAATATTGATTACTATGTATGTGCTAACCAGAAAAAGATTATTTCATTATTCAGTATACCTTTTGCTGTTCCGCTTATGGTACTCTTTGTAATCTGTCTGGTAATAATTATAACTATTATTACCGATTTCAAGAACAGGACAAAGGAAGTTTGTGATATATGTACTGAAAAGAAAATTACGAAAAAAGTACACTTTGGAGAGGATGAGATCGGACGTCTTTATAATGATGTTAAAAATACTATATTTGATATAACAAGGCTTAATGATGAAAAAAATAATCTCAGGCGTTTTATTAATGAGTATAAGAAAAAGACAAATGATGTCATTATAACTGCACTTAATTTTGATACACGTATAAAATTCGGACTTGAAAATGATTCAGATGTGAGCAGGGTGGTTTCTCTTGATGAGGAACTCAGAAATGTCAGTGCACTTCTTGATGATCTTAAGACACGCGAGCTCTTCCGGTACTCGCTTATTTCTGATACAACGTCTTCAGATAAGAAAATACTCCCTTATTCACTTTCTGCGATTGCTCTTCATGTTGCACGATACGAAGGAACAGGAAATGATATCGAAATTGACGTTCGTGAACACGAAGGCTGTTACAGTATAAGATATTACAAATCAGGGGTAGCCTTCAGTCCGGCTGATATACTTAAACTCAGAGCTATTTTTGAACCGGAGAGCACAAAGAGTCTTCCGGCATTTGAAGCGGAGGAAGAATATAATCCATATATCAGACTCAGCAGATTTTATCTTGATGATATAACTCTGAACATTAATTCCAGGGAGGAAATTGATTTTGAGTTTATTATAGCAGGTAATACCGGGAAAGATAACGGGGAGAAAATATAATGAAAAAGAGAAAACTTCCGGCACTTGCCGGAACGATTGTGCTTGCTGCAACTCTGTGCAGCTGTACAAATATTTTTAATGAAGGTAATAATGAAATAAAAGTGTTTACAGGTTACTTTGCCATAAATGGTGAGGCGATTGATGAGAATAATGATATAAAGGAGATAATTGCAAAAAAAACCGGAGCGAAATGTGATGAAGTATGGAAAAGTGCAAACAAGTCTGTTGATGAAACTATTGATGATATGATAATATCCAGAAGATATCCCGACTTTATTTACGGAGGTGTCGGACAGCAGAAACTTCTGGATGCAGATGCACTTATACCAATTAATGAATACTGGGACGAGTATGAAAATATTAAAAATTATTTTACTGCTGATCAGTGGGAAAAACTTGAAGATGAAAACGGTTATATTCACTATATTCCGGTGTACAGTAACAATTACATGAACAATACAGACCCCGAGTATAGTGATGAAGCATTCTGGATTCAGGTTAAAGTGCTTGAGTGGGCAGGATATCCTCAGATAAATACACTTAACCAGTATTTTGAACTGATAGAGAATTATTTAAAAGAAAACCCTGTCAATGAAGACGGTGAAAAATATATCGGATATGAAATACTGACAGATGACTATCTGTACTTTTGTATGGAAAACCCGCCGCAGTTTCTTGACGGTTATCCGAATGACGGAGGCTGCATAGTTGATCCGGACACTCTTACAGCACTTGATTACAATACAACGCCTACTGCACAAAAGTGGTTCCGAAAGCTTAATGAAGAATATCATCGGGGAATAATTGATCCGGAGTTTTCATTTATGACATCTGCTCAGTATTATGAAAAGATAAAGTCAGGTCTGGTACTTGGTATGGTTGATCAGCACTGGAATTTTGATGCAGCCGAATCCGAACTGCCGGCAGATTCTCAGTATGTACCGCTTGATCTTGTAATAAGTGAAGATATAGTACCACATTACAAATCAGCTGATTCGTTTGATACTTCTCAGGGACTTGGGATATCCGTTGACTGTGAAGATGTGGAAAGTGCTTTAAAATTTATCGATGACCTTTTGTCTCCTGAAATAATGACTCTTCGCTTCTGGGGAGTTGAGGGACAGGATTATATTGAGGATGAATCAGGTAAATTCTATCGAAACGACGCCCAGAGGTCAAGAAGCTTCAGCACAGATTATCAGAAGGAACATTTTTGCAGCTATTCAGGATTTCCGTTTTACGGCGGAATGAGTCTTGACGGGATAAATGCATACTGTCCTGAAAATCAGCCTGATGAGTATTTTAATACACTTGGCGGTCCGATGAAAAGATGTCTTGAGGCGTATGGTGTTAAGACGGTTTCTGAACTCCTTAACGCAGATTCTGAAAATCCGCCATGGTTTCCTGTGTGGACATACACAAACAGATTTACAGATGATACGGATTACGGACGTGCAAAACAGAGTATTGACTCAGTTAAGCACAGATATTTGCCGAAGGTAATAATGAGCAGTGATTTTGATGCGGCCTGGGACGAGTATATGGATGCATATAAACTATGTGACACCGGCTCGTATTTTAATGAACTTACTGCAGAAGTACGTAGAAGATGCGGTAAATAAAAACGAGCCGTGCAGGATTTTTAAAATTCTGCACGGCTCGTTTTTTGTTTATTTTATTAACCTAACATAGCTTTGTGGAAAATTTTCTTTCCCTTCTTAATTACAACAGGTTCAGAAATGTTTACAAGACCCTTAGGATCGGTAAATTTTTCTCCGTCAACAGCAATACCGTTCTGTGTAACAAGCTGTCTTGCTTCACTGTTTGACTTGCAGAGACCGCATTTTACGAGGAGTGAGAGGATACCAATCTGTCCGTCAGGAGCGTCCTCAGCAGAAACTGCTGTTGAAGGCATATCTGCGCTGTCTCCGCCGCCTGCGAAGATAGCCTTTGCAGCAGCGTCAGCCTTTGCAGCTTCCTCTTCGCCGTGAACAAGCTTTGTAAGTTCGTATGCGAGGAGTGACTTGGCTTCGTTGAACTGGGCGCCTTCCATGTTCTTTTCCATCTCTTCAATCTGTTCCACAGGAACAAATGTGAGCATCTTGAGGCATTTGATTACATCGGCATCGGATACATTTCTCCAGTACTGGTAGAAGTCATATGGTGATGTTTTTGCCGGGTCAAGCCATACAGCGCCCTTTTCTGTTTTACCCATCTTCTTTCCTTCTGAGTTAAGAAGGAGGGTAATTGTCATTGCGTGTGCGTCCTTGCCGAGTTTCTTTCTGATAAGTTCAGTACCGCCGAGCATATTTGCCCACTGGTCGTCACCGCCGAACTGCATGTTGCAGCCGTATTTCTGGAAGAGCATGTAGAAGTCGTAGCTCTGCATAATCATGTAGTTGAATTCGAGGAATGTAAGTCCTCTTTCCATTCTCTGCTTGTAGCATTCAAAAGTGAGCATCTTGTTTACAGAGAAGCATGCACCAACTTCACGGAGAACATCAACGTAGTTAAGGTCGAGCAGCCAGTCAGCATTGTTTACGATTATAGCCTTGTCCTCGGAGAAGTCTATAAATCTGCTCATCTGCTTTTTGAAGCATTCAACGTTGTGACTGATTGTTTCCTTTGTCATCATCTTTCTCATGTCTGTCTTGCCTGAAGGGTCGCCGATCATAGCTGTACCGCCGCCGATGAGAACGATTGGCTTGTTTCCAGCCATCTGGAGCCTCTTCATAAGGCAGAGAGCCATAAAGTGACCTACGTGAAGTGAATCTGCAGTAGGGTCAAATCCGATATAGAAAGTTGCCTTGCCCGCATTAATGAGATCTCTGATTTCTTCTTCATTTGTAAGCTGTGCGAGAAGACCTCTTCTCTGAAGTTCTTCGAATAATGTCATTTGTATTTTCCTCCTGTATATCTTATACATAAGTATTGTTTGTTTTCATACTTTTTAATGGTAACATAAACTGTGTGGTGTTGTCAACAGTTTTATCTGTACATGTTTATAGATTCCTTTGAGTTTCTGCTGGCTTTTATCGCACGTACATCTTTTCCTGTGAATTTCAGATAGTCATACATTGTCATCAGACGTGAGACTATTCGTGCATCGTAGCGCATTTCCATCTCAAGAGGTGTAAGATTTGTGCTGATTATTGTAGGAAGGCTTTTGTTCAGCCTTGTATTTACTATATTGTATATTGTAGCAGTGTAGAATGTTTTTTCGTATTCGGAGCCCAGGTCGTCGAGTATCAGAAGATCGGCACTCAGAAGGACGTTAAGGGTATCGCCTTCACTTTTTCCGTAGTATTCGCTTTCTATTTTTGTAAGATAATTGTTGGTTGAGTCATAGAGAACATCCCAGCCCTGTTCGAGAAGGCGTTCTGCAATTGCAAGTGAGAGATGAGTTTTGCCAAGTCCTGTTTTTCCGGAAATGAAAATGTTCGGGGAGTTTTTGGTAAATGACGAAGCATATCGTTTGCAGTATTCGAAGTTGTTTGACATGGTTGTATAACAGTCGTCATCTTCATTTGTCTGTACTCCTTTGAAATATGAGAGGTCAAATGTGTCAAATCTGCATAGTTTCAGAGGGGATGTTTCATTAAGTTCTGCAACTGCAATTTTACCGGCAAGTTCTTCAAGGCAGGAACATCTTTTTCCGTCGTAAAATCCTGTATCTTTGCATTTGGAACAGGTGAATTTCATATCAAGATAATCATCCGGATATCCTGCTGACCTGAGAAGGGAAGTTATCATATCCTGTGCCTGACGGTTTTTTATCTCCATGGCTTTAATCTGCCCCTGTACATTATTTCCGCTGCTTATTGCTTTAAGAATCTCAATGCTTGTACGGGACAGCTGACGGTTTATCTCAGCAATCTCAGGGACACGTCTTTCAACTTCGCTGAAATGTCTGTCATTTTCAGCCTTAGCCTTTACACGTCTGTTGTTTATTATTTCCAGTGCTTTGTTAAATGCTGCAGTTCTCATATTTTATTATCCTTCTTTGTATTTTTGCTGAATGTTATAGCAAAGTTTTCAAACTCGTTTATGTCGTAGGACTGTTCTTTTCTGATTCCGGAAGGTGTGTATTTTCCGTTTTTTGTTTCAGCGGCCGCCTGTTCCCGCGTTGTAATTCCTTTTTTGTGCCAGTTTTCAAGAATGCCGTTGATATAGTTTACGGTAAGTGTTTTCCCCAGGTCAGCGGCACGTTCACAGGCGCAGGTGATAAGGTCTGCACTGTATCCCTTAAGCTGCCACTCGTCAAAAAATTTCTGCTGATTAGGTGTAGGCTGACGTTTGAGTCCGAATGCAGACATGAGTTTTGAGGTATATGTATTTGTCTTTTTCATTCTTTCTATTTCATCCTGAGCCTTGTCAAGTGTATTGATATCGTTCTGACTCCAGCTTACAGCAATTGCCTCTATGTATGCTGTATGAGTTTTACCGACAGAGGCGCAGTAGGAGAGAATCATAAGTATGACATCGGCCTTGAGTCCGAGGTACTCGTGCTGCCATACAAGCGAACGTATCATAGTGTGGTTGATTACATTTCCAAGTATCTGCTGTGCCATATCAAACAGAGCCTTTATTTCTGAGGAACCCTGCCTTAAACTCTCTGCTTCCTTCGGCGTAATCTGGAATGATGCGCTTGAATTCTGAATCTGCGGTTTTGAGGCTGCCGGTTTAGGAACCTCAGCCTGTGCATTTGTACTTTCTGCCGGAGTATGAGTACTTTCCGGTTTTCTGGTTTCCAAAGGCCTGTCCTGAGTCCTGGTTTTGCCTGAAATATTCTGGTTTTTGCTTATTATACCGACTTCTTCCCAGAAGTTAAAAGCATCATTTACATCATCTTCATTTATATTAAGTGCGGAAGAGATTTCTGTGCGGCTTACGTCCCTGCCGTTGTTCCTGAGTATGTACAGCAGCACCTTTACAGCACTTCCGGAGGCGAGTTTAATATAATTGTCAACTACAGCTCCCGGTACGGCAAATACTGATTCCCAGCACCCTGCATTCAAGAAATAATTCATAGACAATCTCTTCCTTTCAGATATTTTTTTATCAAAGTGATACGTTATAATGATATCATATTTTCAGGTTTTTTTCAACTTTTATTATTTTATTATTTTATCCTTATTTTTCTGTAATTTATGAATGTACTTATTGAAAGTCGTACAAAAATGTGTTACAATGTATGTCGCTGAGCACATTAGCACAGTAGTACGAAAAAAATGAAATACGAGGAGAAATCAATGGGACGTTTTTTTACATCAACGCAGAT
>JAUNJJ010000088.1 GCA_030533325.1 Oscillospiraceae bacterium | reverse complement strand
CCGGAACGGTTGAAATCAAGACGGGAAAAAGAACAGTAATGGAATATTTCCTTGATCCGATAACCAAGGGGTTCGGGGAAAGCATGAAGGAAAAGTAAAAAAACAGATAATTTAAAGAAGTTATTCAAAAAAGTGACAAATGTCACTGCAAATAGTGACATTTGTCATATTTACAATCAGACTGACAGGATGTATAATTTATTGCTGCCGGAACAATTCAGCTGGCAAGAGATCCATTGGGCTATCACGGCCTGTTTTTTCTATTATTTGGCCATGAATAGTAACAACCAAACATCAAAATATATTGCCTGCAGAATTAAATTATGATATAATAAAACTATGTATGCAACAAGAAACTGTGGAAAGACATAATACGATGTCCGATAAGCGTACAGTACTTCACAAAAATAATAACAGGTAAAAATGCAAAATGAAAGGAGACACCTATGCCACGAAAGAAATCGAATATTACAGAGTCCGTAGCCCAGCGTGCACGAAAAAATTTTGAGCTTTGTGTTAAGCCGGAACATTATGACAGGACGCTTCGTGATTACCGTGACAGGCTTAAATCAAAATATTCAAAAGCATATGACTTGAGTGCTTCGAATATCAAGGATAAATATCCGCCTGAAATTTACAAACAGCTGTGCATTGATACAGTTTACAGAAAGCGCAGAATATCGGCATATCTTGATGTCATAAAGGATTTTGCCGAAAAATATGAAGCCAGCTTTCCCGAACTCTGTATTGAAGATGACCTCGGAATTTTTTTCTCTGTACTTGCGTCGAAAACGCCTGATATTACAGATGAGGAAGAAAATGTAACCCTTGCTCTGGCTCTGTTTATACTTGATTCCATTTATAAATCAGGCAACTTCACGGAGGCAGTGTATTTTATTCCGCGGGGAGAATTTGAAGAGATAGAGCTGCCGGCTGATTTCTGTGACGCATCATTTGAAAATGACGTTATCAAAGGCGTAATGTATCTCATAAAAAATCGTTTCGGTTCTGCAAATACATATTTCAGCCCGGAAACAGCAGCAATTTCAAAGGATAACACATTTTTCTGCGAATACAGAAAATATGCAGTTAAAATGAACGATGAAGAATACAGATTCAGTGAAATTTCAAATTCATTACCTGAAGACGCTGCGGTCAAATATTTTACCATGGCAGAAAAAATGACAATGCAGGAAAGATATTTTGCCCTGATTTCATTTATACGTCCTGAAATAATTGAGCGCGCAGTCAGCACATTTCGCAGCAAGACCTATGAAATGGTAAAAATCATTCTTGAAATAACAGCATCTTACAGAAGGAAAACTATAGAATTAGCTGAAGAGGGCATTAGACTTACATATGATCTTGAAAAGGCGAACGAATTGCTGAAAAACCAGAACAGGAAAATGACCACTAAAATACATCGGTATAAAAGTACCAAAAGTACGCTGAATGTTCTGAGTAATCCGATAACTGATGATTTTTGCAATTTCGACGAAGATGATATGGAGTTTGCTCTTGAAGCACGTTCAAATCTGGATAAAATCGATGTCATCAGGAAAAAAATATCGGTGGTGCTTAAAGAGATGGAAAATCAGGATATGATGCTCAATAGCAGTTATGATAATCTGAGTTTTAAACTTTCTGAAAATGTAAGGGAAAGCGAGCCGGAAGAGGCCGCAGATTTCAGAATCAGCAATCCTTATGAGATCCTTTTCGGCTACCTTTACCTGCTTGACAGCGGTGACAGTCTGCCGTGGATTCCTCATATTTTCAGCAATGTCTGCGGATACGCAGTTCAGCAGCTGCCATGGAATTCAAGGTATAACAGTACATACTGGGATCTCATTGATGATGAAGATGATGAATCGGACGAGGATGAATATTCAGCAGAAAGAACATATAATCTTACTGTTGATGACGACTCGGATGAATATGCTGAATTATTTGAAATGAAGTATACTGATGCATTTATGTGGGTTCGGGAGGACCTGAAAATTCAGAAAAATGAGCTTATTGCAATTAATCTGCCGCAGATAATTTATTCGGATTCAAATTTCTGCATGCCAAGATACAGAGAGTATATGTACGAGGATGTTCAGGCATTTGTGAAGTCCGGATTTTCACGTAAGCAGGCTGAACTTATGAGGTATTTTAAGTCATTTGCAGAATGCACCACAAATAAGCTTGGTTTTCAGGACGTAATAAACACGGAGGCTCTTGTGATGAAACACTCAGGGAGCTGGAAAAATCAAAGTCCGGAAGAATTGCGTAAGGCTCTTTCTGCAAAAGATAAAGAAGTCGAATCCCTGAAGAAAAAGCTGTATGAGGCTCAGAAGCAGGCCGCTGACCTTAATAAAGAGATAGATAAAATGCGTGATGATTCAGCTGCTGAAAACCAGGAGCTTCTGGAACTTCGCGATTTGATTTACAAGATTCAGAACAGCAGCGTAGAAGAAGCAGAGCAGGAGACTTCAGTATCATTCCCGTACAGAACAAAGCAGAGAGTAGTTGTATTCGGAGGCCATGCAACATGGCTGAAAGTCATAGTAAAGCTCCTGCCAAACGTTAAATTCATAGATCCGTATGCTGATCCGGACGTGAACACCATAAGAAATGCAGATGTCGTATGGCTTCAGACCAATGCTATGCCGCACAATAAATATAATAAGATTATGGAAATAGTCCGCATGAAGAAGATACCGGTTAAATATTTTGCCTATGCAAGTGCAGAAAAATGTGCAGTGCAGGTGGTGGAGTATGATTCTGCTGCTGTAGAATAACACAGAATTGCTATGCTGGCTGTCATGTCACAGAACTGACCGGAAATTTGTCATTATGAAATGTGCTTAGTCATACAAAAAATCCCTTTCAGAAACTGAGAAAAGTTCCTGAAAGGGATTTTTATGTTTCAGATGATTATATATGCTGATCTTTCCTGATTTCTTCCAGCAGTTCGGGAGTGATACCTGTACAGCTGATAATCAGTTCATCTGTATTATCGGGATTTCCGAAAATGAACTAAAAAGTAAGTCCATAAAATTATGGATTAAGTCCGGATTTGAGTTCAAATTCAGACTCTGTCATATTAGCCCGTCTTGCTGCTTCAGCTAAAGAAAGTATGCCATCTTTTACAAGACCGGCAAAAGCTGAAACTGCGCCTTCCTCGTACCCGTCCTCGTGCCCTTCATCATACGCTTCTTCGCACGCCTCGTTAAGCGTCCTCTCTTCGTCATATTCAGTAATGCACATAATCTTTACCTCCGCTCTGTTGGCTGTAAGGAACGGTTTTATTAGAAAATCATCGGGTAATTCATCCAGTGCTTTGTCCAGTGCAGTTTCGAGTTCATCTGTACTTTTCTGATATGTTCTTACTTTATCCACAAAATACGAATATTCCTCAAGCGGTTTGCAGGCTTTTAGAATTTCGCTGTTGTGACCGTAATTTACGTTTATCATAGTTACTTCTGCCTCAAAATCCGATTCCGGACCCAGTGCATCACTCAGCTTTAAAACAATCTTGTCTTCTTTTTTACTTGTTCCGTTATAGAAACACACGCACTTTGGAGTGGGTGCTTTCTGGAGTTTCGTGCTGAATCTGTGATAGCTTTTACTGGTTTCGATGTATTTGCTGTAAACCATTCCTCCGTAAATAAAAAATCTCATCGGCATGTTCGGATTGAATGACGCCTGCTGTTCATAGAAGTTCATCTGATCTGTGATAAGAAATGACACATCATTTTTCATATTCATATAAACAGCTTCTTCTATCGTTGTAAACTTTATGTCATCCGGATTTGTATAGGATGAACTGTTTACCGCATTGTACAGGCTGAGTGTCCATTCTTTGTTGGCGGGATTTCCGAAAATGAACTTGAAAAGTCTGTCCTTATACTCACGGTTTACACCCTTGCTGATGATTCTGAACTTTCTTTTTTTATTGTCTGACATATTACCTTTCGTTTCTATTATATCACTTACTCCTGATGCAAGCAACTATAATATTGTTTATTTTTTCGTTACGTAACATGTATATTTTACCATAGATATTCTTTCCATGTCTATAGTTTCGCCCTAAGAGGTAATCTGTTCGCCCTAAGAGGTATTTTTCTGACATTATTTTACAGATAAATTGATTTCCTTACTCTCTGATGACAGTCATGCTGTAATATTCATAATCCAATTTCCGTCATCCTTTACTGACAGATTTATTTTTATCACATCCTGAAAAAATTTCAGACCTTAGTCTGAAGGAAAGTTTTAAACATTTCTCCCGGTTATTGCTGACAGTTTTTCTTCGGTGTATTCATTCCATACTTAAAAGTGAGCACAGCCAGGGCGATGATATTGGGGATAATCATAAGTCCGTTGAATATATCGGACAGAGTCCAGACTGTTTCCAGTGCTGCAGATGCGCCTGTCAGAACAAGCAGACAGTAAAATATTCTGTAGGCGTATCTGAATCTGTTTCCGGTTATACGTGCAAATGCAGTTTCTCCGCAGTGTGACCATCCTGTAATAGTTGCAAATGCAAAAAGTGAAACTGATATGCATACGAAATCTCCTGAAAACCTGCCAAAGCAATCCGAAAAAGTCTCTGAAACAAGACTTACAGGTTCTGTTCCTGAAAGACTGCCGGTGTCTGCAGTACAGAGTACTGCAAGAGCGGTAAGGGTACAGCAGATAACTGTATCAAAGAATACTTCCGTTATTCCCCACATTCCCTGAAGTTCCGGCTTTCTGCTGCTGCACGATGAATGAAATACTGATGATGTGCCAAGTCCTGCTTCATTTGAAAATACACCGCGTTTAAGTCCGGTGGAAACGGCATTTTTAAGAGCAGCCCCGCATATTCCGCCTCCGGCTGCTCTGAGTCCGAATGCACCGGAAAAAATCATCTGAAAGGCATGCGGCAGTGCAGAGTAATTTTTTATTACAACAAACAGAGCGGCTGCTATGTACAGCAGTGAAATGACGGGAATAAATATTTCTGTAAATGATGATATTCTTTTTATCCCGCCTACTATTACAAGAAATGTCAGAAATGCAGCCACTGCACCGGTTATGTATACCGGAATGCCGTACTCGTTGTAAAATGCTGCCGAAAGTGAATTTGACTGAACCATATTTCCCATTCCGAATGAAGCTGCAGTACACAGGATTGCGTAAATGACAGAAACTGACCTGCCAAGTGCTTTTTCGGTATAGGCTACTGCACCGCCCGTTTTTCCTTCGAGAGCCAGTTTAACTCCAAAATAGTTTTCAGCATACACTACAATCATTCCGGGAACAGCTGAAATCCACATCCAGAATACTGCTCCGGGTCCGCCGATTATAATTGCGGAAGCTACACCGATGATATTTCCGGTTCCCATAGTGGCTGCAAGTACAGAGCAGAATGCAGCCTTTGAGCTTATTCCGTTTTTTCTTTCCGTATTTTCCTTTGACATGAAGGAACCAAATGTATTTCTGATAATCGTACCGAAGCCTCTGAGCTGAAAAAATCCGGTTTTAATACTCAGAAAAACTCCGAAGGAAAGAATCAGCAGAAGCGTAGGCACACCCCACACCAAATCACATACCAATGATAACATACTACACCACTCCCGTGTTCTGCTGCTGTTCATTTATAATCAGAAATAAATGTTCGGGCGAAGGTGCAGGTGACCGAAAGAAGTGCAGAGCCCGACCGCAAAGTCCTGCAAAAATAATGTAATTCTCAGAAACTTATGATATTGAAAAGCAGCAAAACTTTTTGGTAAATTATATTCATACCATTGTCAGTATATTCTTAACCGATGTCATATTTTTGCCCGATTCTCTTCACAAAGTGATTCTTATGTGAAATAACTGATAAATAATTTTCATTTTCATTACAAATACTTTACATTATTTATCAATCTGCATACATGGAAAAATACTATAATTAAATGCAGAAAGGAAGTGATTGGGTTGAATTTCAGGCATGAAGTAAAACATGAAATCAGCGTATCGGATCTGATTACTGTCAGACAGCGGATGAGAGCAGTGGCTTATCCTGATTCTCATGCAGCTGACGGAAAATACTTAGTCAGAAGCCTTTACTTTGACAATATCGATGACAAGGCTCTGCGTGAAAAAATTGACGGACTCAGCAATCGTGAGAAATTTCGGATCAGATATTACAATGGTGATACATCTGTAATTCACCTTGAGAAGAAAAGCAAATCTGACCGTCTTGGCAGTAAACAGAGTGCCCCTCTTACTGCTGAACAGGCACAGAAAATTGTGGACGGGGACACGGAGTGGATGCTGAATTCAGAGTATCCTCTTGTCCGGGAACTGTATTCAAAAATGACTTTACAGGGAATCGCACCGAAAACAATTGTAGACTACATACGTGAACCTTTTGTTTTTCCGGCCGGAAATGTGCGTGTGACACTGGACTACAACATAAGGAGCGGAATGCGGTGCACGGATTTTCTGAATCCTGACTGTGTGACTGTACCGGTTTCAGATGCTGTTATTCTTGAAGTAAAGTGGGATGCTTTTCTTCCCGACATAATCAGAGATGCTGTTTCCCTTGAAGACAGGCGTGAGGGAGCATTTTCAAAATATGCAGCCTGCAGAATTTACGGATAAAAGGAGTAAAAAAATGAATTTCAGTGATATTTTTAAATCCAGTTTTCTTGAGAACATTACAAGTGTGAGCATACTTGACATGGTCATTGCCCTTATTCTTGCCTTCGGTCTCGGAATGTTTATTTTTCTTGTTTATAAAAAAACATATTCAGGGGTTATGTATTCCTCAGGATTTGCAACAACCCTTGTTGCGCTTACTATGATTACAACGGTTGTTATTCTCGCTGTTACGAGCAATGTAGTTCTTTCACTTGGTATGGTGGGTGCTTTGTCAATCGTTCGTTTCCGTACGGCAATCAAAGAGCCGCTTGATATTGCATTTCTCTTCTGGTCAATTGCCGTTGGTATTGTTCTTGCAGCAGGTATGATTCCGCTTGCAGTTATCGGCAGTGTGGTTATAGGTATAATTCTTCTTGTTTTTGTAAACCGCAGGTCACATACAAATCCATACATCGTTGCAGTACGCTGTGATAACCATGATGCTGAAAAAAAGGCAAAGTCCTACCTTGATACTGTAACAGAAAGATGTGTGGTAAAAAGTAAAACAGCACAGAAGGGCAGTGTCGAACTTAATCTTGAAGTGCGTCTGAAAGAAGACAATACTGATTTTGTAAATACACTTGCTGAACTTGACGGTGTACAGAGTGCTGTTCTTGTAAGCTACAACGGAGATTACATGGGATAAGGGTGTGATTGGATGTCAGCACATAAGAATATAGACAGAATATGCATTGTGATTGTTGCTCTGACTCTTTTAATCAGTGTAATTTTCTGCAACGGACAGATTTGGGGCATTCAGGCCGCTGAGCGTACAATGGGCTATGAAAACCGTATTTTTGACAGCTCGAAGGTTCATAAGGTTGATATCATTATGGACAACTGGGACAGTTTTATTGAAAACTGTGAATCTGAGGAATATTCAGAATGCAGTCTTGTTATAGACGGTGAGGCAATAAAAAATGTCGGTATCAGAGCCAAGGGAAATACGTCTCTCAGTTCAGTAAAAAATATGGACAGCAGCAGATACAGTTTTAAGGTCGAGTTTGACCAGTATGAAAACGGTAAAACATATCACGGACTTGATAAGCTCTGCTTTAACAATATCATTCAGGACAACAGCTATATGAAGGACTTCCTGGCATATACACTGATGAAGGATTTCGGTGCAGATGCTCCTCTCTGCAGTTTTGCTGATATTTCAGTAAACGGTGAGGAATGGGGACTGTATCTTGCTGTTGAAAGCGTGGAAGAAGCATTTCTTCAGAGAAATTACGGAAACCAGTACGGTGAGCTTTATAAACCGGACAGCATGAGCTTCGGCGGCGGGCGCGGAAACGGAAGGGATTTTGATATGCCTGATTTTTCTGAGGAAGAGTCCGGCTTTACAAAGGGCGAAAGACCTGATTTTACAGACAGACAGTCTGATTCTGAAAATGCCGGAATGCCTGAATTTGAAATACCAGAAGATTTTAATCCGGAAAATATGCATGAAAAATTCGGCATGCAGGATTTCGACGGCAAAATGGGCGGCGGTCCCGTAGGCGGAATGGGCAGCGATGATGTTAAGTTAAAATATACGGATGACGATATCAGTAGCTATTCCAATATATTTAACAATGCCAAAACGGACGTTAATACCGCCGACCAGGAAAGACTTATCCGTTCGCTCAAGGCTCTCCTTGAACAGAGCGACATCGAATCAACGGTTGATACTGATGAGGTAATCAGATATTTTGTGGTTCATAACTTCCTTGTGAACGGTGACAGTTATACAGGTCAGATGATACATAACTACTATCTTTATGAAAAAGACGGTCAGCTTTCAATGATTCCGTGGGACTATAACCTTGCTTTCGGAACATTTTCAGGAGGAAATGCATCTTCCTCAGTAAATTCACCGATTGATACACCGGTATCAGGTGACATGAGTGACAGACCGATGATTTCATGGATATTTGACAATGAAGAGTATACGGAAAAATATCACCAGCTCTTCAGTGAGTTCCTGAACAGCACTGATATGGCGTCGCTTATTTCTGAAACAGCAGCTATGATAGATGAATATGTTAAGAACGATGCAACAAAATTCTGTACTTATGAAGAATTCCAAAAGGGCGTTGATGCTATTGCAGAGTTCTGTGAACTGCGGTGCGAGAGTATCAGAGGACAGCTTGAAGGCACAATTCCGTCAACAAGCGAAGGTCAGAATGAAGACAGTTCCTCACTTATTGACACAGGTGAGCTGAATATCTCTGATATGGGTTCCATGAACATGGGCGGTAAAGGTCCCGGAGGCAATGACAGAATGAATTTTGAAACACCGGGAGCTGTCGGAATGTCAGATTTTCAGAATGCAGGAAATTTTAGTCTGAGGAATATATCAGAGGAGTCTGACTCATCAGATACACCTGGCGCAGGCGGTTTTAATCCGGACAATATGCCTGAAGGCTTCGACCCTTCGAATATGCCTGGCGGAGAAAGACCGTCGATGGGTGATTTTCCGGACAGCAGTATGAATTCCGGAACAAATACTGCAGCATCTGCAGTACTGCTGGCAGTTTCAGCTGTTTTCCTTATTGCAGGTCTCGTATTTGCAGCAAAATTCAAGAGATAAATATCATTGAGGCACCCTGCCTTAATATCGGCTTTATGTTCCTGTAACAACACAGAGGATATCCCGCGCATTTTATGCGGATGGGATATCCTCTGTTTTTGTGATTTGTCGTTTATCTGATTGACATTGTCAGTATTTTGTGATACAATGTAAATGAAGGGAGCTGATAATATGGCACATACAACGCAGGTTAGTTTTCGTATTGATGAAGACATCAAAAAGAATGCAGAGATTGCATTGGAAGATATGGGGCTTACTATGTCAGCCGCAATAACTGTTTTTCTGAAAAAAGTCGGCAGGGAACATCGCATTCCTTTTGAAATTAATTCAGATCCGTTTTATTCTGAAAGCAATATGCGATATCTTAATAAAGTAATCTCAGGTATTGAGGACGGAACAAGGCCTCTCACAGAACATGAACTGATTGAGGCTGACGACTGATGAAACTTAAATGGGACGAAGATGCCTGGAATGATTATATGTACTGGCAGACACAGGATAAAAAAACACTGAAAAGAATAAATTCACTTTTAACTGACATAATGAGAAACCCATTTGACGGAATCGGAAAACCTGAGCCTCTGAAACATTGTAAAGGTTACTAGAGCAGACGAATAGATGAAACAAATCGGATTGTATATAAAGTTGATGGTGATTCTATTGCAATAGCTGCAGTTAAAGGTCATTATGACGATTAAAACGGTTAATTGGGATGCAGTTTGGTTTGCATTTTCTGTAGACAATTTTTTTAAATCAAAAATTCAGGGAACAAAGCCATAATAACATCGGCATTATGTTCCTGTAACAACACAGAGGATATCCCGTGCATTTTATGCGGATGGGATATCCTCTGTTTTTGTGATATATTTTATTTTGTCAGTTCTTTTGTATTTGTCTTAATCATATTAATGATGTCAATGCAGAGTTCCTTGCTTAAACCTGCTTTCAGTCCGACATTAAGAAGTTCTTTTTCACCGGGATTTTTCCCGTTTCCGTCTACTGATGTTGTGTGTTCTCCGAAGTATGTGCTGCTGAATGTCAGATCGTATGCCGGGCTAAGACTCCAGCTGTCATTTTCCTGATTGTAAATATAACTGAAATTCTTGGCGTGATCATCCCGGTTGTGGGCAAATACATTGAAACATGCTCTCCTGAACATATTTTCTGTGTCATGCCTGTTGTCATTTGTGAGAATTCTTGTGAGTTTCATGAGAGTATTGTAGTCAAGGCATGGAGATGTAAAATCAGCTTCAAGGAGAGCGGCGGCAGAAGCGGTGTGTATTTTACTGCCGTTTTTTCTGTCAAATCTGACGGTACCAAAATATCCGGCACAGTTTTCTGATTTGAACAGTCTTGTTTCGGTCATATCTATGCCACATTTTACTGCACATTTTGAATAGTTGTATTCCTGCAGACCGCTGTCATCAGAATCAACGCGGGCATGGAACTTAATGATCCAGTCTTTGTCTTCAAATGATGTGAGTATTTTTGGCCGTGCACCTCCGCTGCTTCCACCCATACGGTACAGCGTATCAAGTTCATCTGAATATTCTGAGCTGAGAATTTTCCGGCACTGCTCAGCAAGATAGTCCAGATTTTTAAGTTCTGCATTGTCGTGAGAAGAGTAATCAGGTTCGTATTCAAGTGCACCCATTCCGGAATTTCCTGTAAGAGCAAGTCTGTCAAGCGGACCTGCGCAGTCAGAAATATTATATTCATTCATCATTCTGTCAAGCAGCAGACGTCCCCATGCATCAGGCAGACTGTCGGCAAATATTCCGAACAGTCCGCCGAAGTTATTGTTTTTTGGAACAAATACCTTGTTTTCAAGAGGGAGTGAGAACGGGCTGATTGAGAAGCCGTTTTTCAGCCATTCTTCATCGTAGGAAAATGCAATTTTGCCATTTGAAGCCGCAGCCAGTGTTCCTACAGTCTTTCCGGAGTATTTTACTTTTAATGATTTTAAATTAAATCTGAAATCACCTTTGTTCATTTATAACCTCCTGAATTGATTTGTATGGAATATCAGTGAAAAGCTTTTTTATTTCATCAGATGCATCGAGTGCTGCAGCAATTTTTGTCAGAGAAATAAGGCTGATATTTCCGGTCGATTCAAAACGTTTGACGGAACCATAACTTACACCTGACATACGGCTTAAATCCTGCTGGGAGATTTTCAGGCGTTTTCTCATTTTACGGACGTTTTCAGCCACCTGCATAATAATCTCATCAGATGTTTCCCATGTGTATTTCCTCAAATCAGTCAGCTCCTTTATATTTTTATTATAATATAATTATAGCTAATATATTATCAAAAATCAATGGTTTTATGCGTTTTTGGATAATATATTAGCTGATTTCATCTTGCCGGGTTTATTGAAAAGTGTTCCAGGATTGTGTATAGATTATAATACCTGCCTTAAATTTCCTGTAACAACACATAGGGAAATAGTAATGGTGTACAATGAATTACAAACAAAATTGTAGTATAATACAAAAATTTCGAATACCCGCAACGATTTGACTGCAGGTGACGACTTATATATAGAGACTAAAACACAGGGGTGAACACAGCATGGATGATAAGGCGATTATAGATTTATACTGCTCACGTTCGGAAAATGCAATTTCCGAAACAGATAAAAAATACGGAAAACCGTGTATGAGTATAGCCAATAACATACTCAATGATATTTCAGATTCGGAAGAATGTGTGAATGATACATATCTGAAAACGTGGAACAAAATTCCTCCGCATATACCTAAATATTTTCCTGCATTTCTTTTTAAGATAGTAAAAAACACAGCCATGACGAAATACAGTTACAATCACAGGGACAAGAGGTGCAGTGAGATAAGTGTTTCATTTGACGAACTTGGGGAATGCATGGCTGACTCTGAAGATATAAATGAGACTGTTGATAAAAAGGAGCTTGCGGGATTCATAAATGAATTTCTCAAAGGACTAAGCAGGGAGAAAAGGATAGTATTTGTCAGGAGGTACTGGTATTTTGACTCTGTTCCGCAGATTGCAGAAATGTGCGATATGAGCGAGGAGAAAGTGAAATCAATGCTCATGCGTATGAGAAGCAGACTCAGAGATTTTCTTAAGGAAAGGGGAGTATTCTGATGGACGGAAAATATCTTTCGGAGGCAATAGATCTGATTGATGAAAAATATATAAATGAAGCAGCGTTATATATTAAAAATACAGATTCGGAAAGTTCAGATAAAATGGTGAATTCATTTGAATACAAGGCAGTACCGGAGGGGAAAAATATGAAACGACGTGTATTTGGAATAATCATTTCCGCTGCAGCATGTGCAGCAGTTGTTATAGCATTAAGCAGAATGCCCGGAGATACTCCGCCTGAAAATGATTATTATAAAAATGCGGTAACAACGGTTACTTCCGTGACATATTCTGTGACAGGAACGTCAGCACTGGAAAATACATATGCGGAAGAAACCAAAACAGAAGTTCCGGTATCTTCGGAAAATACAGTTCCGGTTATTATTACTGCTCCTGAAACTGTTACCGTTGTTTATCGTGAAGCTTCTCAGATACAGCGGACTTTTCCTGTGCGGAATACAGAGGAAATTCGGATTGAGACGGTGAGTGAGCAGAATACAGAGGAGACGCGGGTTGAGTCTGTGAGTGATCAGATATCAGTTACTGAAGAGCAGAAAATGCTGGAAATAAAAGAGAAACTTACTGTTGATACTCTTTGTGAACTTGTGATAGATTCTAAAAGAAGAGGTTATGAGCTTACCTGGAGTGACTTTGAAAAATATGAGTACGAAGATATAGGATCAGGTTTTTTCATTTACAAATATAAAATAGAAAGCAGTGAAGAATCAGGGGAGTACTTGTTGATTGGTGGAGACAGTCTTGATGAAAGACCTGAATATATGTTTCTTAATAATGGCGATGAATACGAAGATAATACTGAGTCAATGGATATTAGAAGTGAAGATTTTTGGAAATTATTATTGTGGCTTTTAGAACCAGAGGATGATGAGACTAACCGTTCAGATGCACTGAAGCTTGGTGAGTATGCATTAAATGAATACAGGAATGGAAATTACACTCTTGAAACATCAATAGGCTGGAATGATGCCGATGAAATGATGAGTGAAGAAATGGCGAAACTTATGGGTGGAGAGGAACTTATGAATGGAGACAAAATTATTGTTTTTTCTAATCTTTCATTTGTTGATGAACATACAGTCATTCTGACTCTGAACAAAGGATTGCATGATGTACACGGATATCTGATTACAGATGGCAGTGTCAGCTATAAAAAGAGTGACAGAGTGTTTGTTCCCGGACGAATGTTTGATGGTGGCTGTGTTGATATTACCAATGTTTACGGAAATGTATACTATTTTTATGCGGGATTATAATATTCTGACTGCAATGGAATCCAACAGCAAAATCCTGTCAACTAACGTATTTGCGTTAATTGGCAGGATTTTTATTGTTTGATGATGTAACAAGATTAAATTTTCTGTGTCCTAAACCAAAACTTCCCACTTGCCGTAACGTTTGCCCCCAACTCTTCGGATATATTGTTTCTCTTTGAGAGAGTCTGTAATGCGCTTTATACTTCTGACTGACTTTTCTGTTTGTTCTGCGAGTTCGGTTTGCTTAATATACGGGTTATTTTTTATCAAATCCAACACGGCAAGTTCTTCTAAAGTGCATTCCAAAGTGCCAGTCTGGCACTTTGGCGTTTCGTTTCTGGCACTTTGGGGAACTTTTTTATCTACAAAATCAACGTGCATATAGCGATTTTTTAATTCGTGGGTTGTACCGAGCAGAAGGTTTGAGAAAAACAATTCCAAAAACTTTGTGGTGGAATGAACACTTTTTTGCAAATCGTTATAGTTTGCACGAACCAGTGCGTTACGGAAATACCAGGAGTTTTCACGGAACGCATCGTTATTTACACGGAACCCAAAGGTTTTTATATACTTAATCATGAACACGGCGGTGGCTCTTGTGTTACCCTCGCCAAAGGGATGAATTTGCCAGATATCCGATGCGAATTTTGCAAGGTGTTTAACCGATGCTTCAACCGACAGTCCCTCATAGGAAAACTGCTTTTCGGTGGCAAAATCATAATCCAACGTGTCTTTTATACTGTTGAAATCGGCGTAGATGACGGTTTCACCGTTCAGTATCCATTCTTTTTTGGAAATGTTATACTGACGGATTTGTCCGGCATGGTCAAATACACCATCAAACAATCTGCGGTGAATGGTAATCCACTCGACAGGAGAAAACTGAAACGCCTTTTCTCCCAAAAGTTGTGTTATTCTTACAGATACGATATCAGCTTCCTTTGTCTCGTTTTCCTTTTCGGTACGGGTGGATCTCTGCTCGTAATAGCTTCGAATACGCTTCTGAGCTTCGTCAATGGTGATTTTACCCTCAATGTGATCCTTTGCAGTATCCAGCAAATAATCAGAGGTTTTCAGTACGTCAACCGCCTGCAGACCGATAGCAGTTTGCCAGGCTTCGCTTTTTTCGGCTCTTTCAGGCTCGCCCTGTCTTATATATTCTTCAAGTTCGAATTGCCAATTGTTGTCAGGCATATCTGCACCTCCGCAACTTACTTATCCATAGAGAAACCCTACGTTTTTACAAAAGTACAATCTTGTATAATATAGTATATCATAATCCCTGGAATAATTCAAGGTGAGATATGGAAATATTTATCATTTAATAAATATAAGTTATAAATTGTACAAAAATAATTGACACATTAAACGTGGTGATGTATAATTGCTGTATAAATATTTGAAAAGAAGTGAATAAATGAAAACTGACATTATAATTAATCTTATTATTTTAATGATTTTCATAACGTCATGGATGGTATCTGCTCCTCAGAACAATAAACTTCTTACGGAAAATGTGAAAAATATTGGTGTAGGAGGACATTTGTTTGCTATAGCCGTTGACAAATCAATGGAGTACGGATTTGACGGATATGTTTATGGTTTTGCAGCAAACAGAGAACTTCTTGATAATTATATGAAGCAGTTTAACGCTCAGTTTATCGGAATGAGACATCCGTATCAGTTTATGATAGATGATGTTGCGGCACAAACAATAAGAGAGGTGTATGATTATGAGTGGACTGATGCAAAAATATAATAATATTTTATCCAATACCCCCGGACCGATACTTTTAAAAGATTTACCTAATATGGTTGTAGATTATCGTGGACTGATAAAGTATGCACGTGAAAAAGGTGTACAGCCAGCGATGCTTTCAGAAGAGGAAAAGAAAAAATTCATAATAGATGCTGAAAAATAAAAAAGAGTTATCCGAAAAAATTTGGCTATGATGGAGAACATAGTACGCCAGTAAATTCAGGACAACGTATTGGTAAATATGGAAAAATTTAAAAGAATTCTGGTTTACATCATCAAGAAAAGATCTTATAGAAGTTGATGGTGTTGTACTATCCAGATATTTACGATAATTCATAAAATGTGTGAAAGTTAATTCTGACAACCAGCCAATCGAATAGCAAAATCCTGTCAACTAACGTATTTGTGTTAATTGACAGGATTTTTATTATTTCTTTGATGACGTAATATATTTCTGTTTAC
>JAUNJJ010000087.1 GCA_030533325.1 Oscillospiraceae bacterium | reverse complement strand
GCATGTACTTTCGCAGTTCATGCAGTTTCGCAGATACAAAAAGCAGATGTTCGGGTTGGAACATCTGCTTTTTCAGCATTTTTTGATTATGTTGTTGGTTATGCAGAAGGCGAGGTCGAAGGAGTGTTCTTCGCCGCCGTCGATTAGTATACGGCATATCGGGGCTTTTATTTCTTCTATTACTCCGGTGCCGTATGTACTGTGTTCGATGCGCATGCCTTTTTTGTACTGGGACATGAGTTTTCTGATATCCTCGGTTTTGTTTTTGGATTTGGGCTTGCGGACTGCATTGATGTGAAATATTTTTTTATCTTCATCGGTTTTTTCTGATGGTAACGGATTTTGTTTTTCAGGCTTTCCGAGTCCGAGCAGCTGTCTGGTGAAGATGGCTCTTTCGCATTTTTCTCCGTATGCAGCTTCATAGTCAAATATTTCAAGCTTTTTCTTTGCTCTGGTAACGCCGACGTAGAAAAGTCTTCTTTCTTCTTCAAGTTCATTTCTCATGGATTCCGGAATATCGGATTCATGCTCTTCGTCAACTGTCACAGAAGGGAATATTCCGTCACGGACATCTATCATAAGGACGTTGTCGTATTCGAGCCCCTTGCTTGAGTGGATGGTTGAAAGAATTATTTTGCTTTCAGGATTCGAAGAACCGCTGTTGACTATGGTTTTGAGTTCGGCCATTCTCTGAAGAAAAAGAGGAAGTTCGGGATTCTGATTTGCAAGTGCGAGAAGAGTTTTGATTTTTGAGTCATCGAGTCCGCGGCTTTTCATGTACTTTCCGTATTCCATTTTGTTTATTATAAATGTAATTGCTGAGTAGCTGTTAAGTCTTCTGAGATGATTAAAATTCTTTTCAGCTTCAAGAAGTTTTTTTACCTGCCATTTTTCAAATCCGCTGTACTGTTCAAGTGTTCTGAAAAATGATACTTTAGAATTCCTGTGCTGTGCAAGTGAACGCATAACGGCTTCTTTTTTTATTTTTATACCTACCTTGTAGTAGAATTCGGCGAACAGGGAAGCGTCATGCGGAGTAAAGGCGAAGAGCAGTATATTGAGAATATCCATAACAGTATTTACTGAAAAAAATACACCGTCATTTTCCTTTAATCTGTAGGAAATTCCGTTTTTTTCGAAGAGATCAATAACGGGAAGGACAGAATCATTATTCCGGTACAGAATAGCAAGTTCTTCGTTATTGTCTTCTGCCATTTTCAGAATATAGTTATACTGATATTTGCAGTCTTTAAGAACAATGTTTTTTACAGGAATATCAACAGTACAGTCTGTACACATGTTCTTGTCAAAACGGCATTTGTTCTGTTTTATAAATAAATTGGCTTTTGAAACAATATCCCTGGTTGAGCGGTAATTTTTCTCCATCAGAAGTACTTTACCTTCAGGATATACTTTCTGAAATTCAAGAAGTGCCTGAGGGTATGCCGCACGAAATCCGTATATGCTCTGATCTTCGTCTCCTACCATGAAAATATTTTTACGGGAGTTTGCCAGAAGTCTTATTATCATATGCTGTATTTTAGATGTATCCTGTGCCTCATCGATGCTGATATACCTGAAACGATTCTGAAAATATGAGAGTATATCGGGATTTTTCAGAAGAATTTTAAGTGCGAATTCGAGCTGGTCATCATAGTCCATTATTCTGTTTTCGTTTTTATAGTCTCTGTATTTTGTGAACAGTTCGTAAAAATCAATTTCGCCGACTTTAATTTTTTTAATTTCATTTACCGGCAGCATCATATTTTTGCAGTAAACAAGATTTGTTTTTATTTCTTTTATGGTACTTTCTGAAGGGTACTCATGACTTATATCCAGATATATAGCTCGGATTATCCTGGTGATTTTGGCCTCATCAATCAGGGTGAAGGCAGATGTATTCCGCACACGTTCATAGAACATTATAATCTTTGCACAGAATCCGTTTATAGTACGAAATTCGGGCATAGCGGGTACGTCTTCGCCGAATTTGTCTGTGAATCTTTTCTTCATATCAGCAGCCGCAGAGACGTTGTAGGTCATAGTAAGAATATTTTCCGGTCTGATACCTTTGCATAAGAGCATGTATCCGAGCCGTGCAACAATTACTGTTGTTTTACCGCTTCCCGGGACAGCAAGCAGGAGAGTCTGCCCGTTTACCCTTGTGACAGCAGATTCCTGCTGCGGATTAAGACAAATGTTGTATTTTTCTTTAAACTGAGTGTAATCCATTTTGTTTCCGTTCTCTATTTTTTAGTATTGTGATAATGTTATTATACTATTTTTTATATTTAAAATCAAGGTGTGTAAAAGCAATAATTTATATAAAGTGCTTCAAAATAATATTGCATAAAAATCTAAAGAATAGTATAATAATAAGTAGCATATTAACTATCCTGTGAGGTTTGGTATGAAGAATAAAAAACGATGGTTCTCAAATCTTAGTATAAGATATAAAGTTCAGTATATATTTGCTGCTTTTATGGTAATTACAATTTTGCTCTGCTTTATATTTTTTATTTCTATAACAAGACTGAAAATAACAAATACATACAGAGAAAAAAATGAAGACAAGCTTAACTTTGTGCAGAAAAGTTTCAATGACGTTATGGGAAATGTAAACAATATAAGTAAACTTATCATGGTAAATGATTCTGTTCTGACTTATCTGCGTGATGATATGACAAATACCGATAAAAAAGCAATCAGCGACGATATGGTTCGAAGTGAGCTTTACAGTATACTGAATTCATTTTCCGGAAGCTATTATGTTTTTGTTCTGAAGCAGAGGGATGCTGAGAGCGATTCATCCGGGACTTCGGAACCGGAAGTTTCACATAGCTGGGAAAAGAAAACATTTTATGTAAATACAGCAATCGGTATTATGAGGCCTGATGCAGAGGTACTGTTCAGTGAGAGCTGGTATGATGAGGCACTTAAGAAAAACGGGGGATATATGGTTGTTCCTGATAATCGTGGTGCTTTTTACCTGAACACAAATATTGAAATTGTTTCCTTTACACGAGTAATAAATGACATTGATACACAGAAGCCTGTCGGACTCCTTGTTATAAATATTCCGGTCAGAGAACTCAGACAGACATATGAAAATTATGTAAGTGATGATAATCAGATGGCCTATGTTGATTCAGAAGGTAAGCTTATAAGCTCGTATATGAATCAGGAGGATATCGACAGTCTGTTAAATGAAAATCCTGAGCTGATAGGGAAAGATTCCTGTCATACTGTAAAGAACAACCGAATGATAAGTTCAAGAAAAATTTCTGAAACGGGAATCTATATAATCTGTTCTTCACATATTTCATTTTTTGAGGATATTTCAACGGAGATGCTTATCCTGGTTCTTGGAATGCTTGTTATTCTTATTGTCACACTTCTTCTTATCAGCAGTTATATTAACCGGTATATTGTTGTGCCTGTTTCCAGTCTTTCGGAATCAATGCAGATGTCAGAGGGAGAAGTGCCTTCTAAGCTTGAAAATATCTGTGTAAGTGAGGACGAGATAGGAAACCTTCACAAATGCTATAACGAAATGACTCTTAAAATTAACCGCCTTCTTGAAACAGTTGTAGAGCAGGAAAAACAGCGTCAGAGGGCAGAGCTTACTGTTGTTCAGGAACAGATGAAACCGCATTTTCTGTACAACACTCTTGATACAATCGGTTATATGGCGCTCCAGAACACACGTGAGGAAGTATATGACGCCATTGAAACGCTTGGTGCTTTTTACAGAAAATTCTTAAGCAAGGGCAATGAGACTATTCCTCTTTCGGACGAAATTTCCATTGTAAAGAATTATATTAAACTTCTGAGACTTCGGTACGATGATATGTTTGAGGAT
Source organism: Oscillospiraceae bacterium (assembly GCA_030533325.1). GTDB lineage: Bacteria > Bacillota > Clostridia > Oscillospirales > Ruminococcaceae > HUN007. The sequence goes on along the minus strand of JAUNJJ010000087.1, from coordinate 12,107 downwards.
CAGTATGAGATAGAAGAGGGGCTGGAATCAGCTTCAATTATAAAACTCATTCTTCAGCCGCTTGTAGAGAACTCTATTTATCATGGAATAAGACCAAAGGGCGAATCCGGAATAATAAAAATCAGCGTTTACTCAGAAAACAACAGAATGCACATAAAAGTTTATGACACCGGTGTTGGTATGAGCAGTGAACAAATAGACAGGCTTCTTAACGGAGAGGATAAAAAAAGTTTTGGCTTCAAGGGCACAATTGACCGGATAAAACACTTCTATCAGAATGACGTATATGTCTCAATCAGAAGTGAGGAAGGTCAGTTCTGTGAGATAGATATAAATACTCCTTTTCAGCACATTTAAAATACGAGGTGGATACAAATGTACAAAGTAATGATTATTGATGATGAAAAATCACTGAGAAATCTTCTGAAACTGACAGTGAACTGGAATCAGCTCGGTCTGGAGGTTTGCGGTGAGGCATCCAGCGGCATAGAGGCAATAAATATAATTGATGAACTCAGACCGGATATAGTTTTTGTGGATATCAAGATGCCGTTTATGGACGGAATAGAATTTTCGCGTATAGCCATAAATCAGTATCCTCGTCTTAAGATAATAGTTCTGACGGCAATGAATGAATTTGAATATGCCAGGCAGTGTGTTGGAATTGGCGTAAAGGAATATCTTACAAAGCCGATTGTGCGTGCTGAAGTAAATGAGACTCTGCAGAAACTTGTCAGGGAACTTGATGAGGCAGCGGCTTCAGAACCACAGCAGGAGGTAACTGAAAAATCTTCTGTATCATACGGTGGAATGAGTAATATCTGCACTTTTATTAAAGAAAACTATAAAAATTCCGAGATAAATCTTACATATGTTGCCAACAAATTCGGATTTAATCCGAGTTATCTCAGCCGTAAGTTTAAAGAGGAAACAGGTATGAGCTTTATAGACTATGTTACCAGATGCAGAATGGAAAAAGCACTTGAATTTCTTCGAATGAAAACGGCTATGTATATTACTGCAAAGGAAGTTGGAATACCTGATCCTAATTATTTCAGCAAATGCTTTAAAAAATATACCGGAAAATCATACAGCGAGATGATGAAGGAAGAGGCATAATTCAAAAACTGAATGCTTGAATAATAAAAAGTATTTTATACTTGACATCCTTCGAAAAATATGTTAAAATCTAAAACAGGACAAATGCTCTGTTTCAGAAAGAAGGCATATTAAATGAGAAGTAAAGACCGGCAGCTGTCTGCAGGGGTAACAGATACAGCAAAGATTTTGTGACGTATGACATACATATGTATAGATTTGAAAAGTTTCTACGCATCAGCTGAATGTGCTGTAAGGGGACTTGACCCGCTTGACACCAATCTTGTTGTAGCTGATGAGGGCAGAACGGAGAAAACAATCTGTCTTGCGGTTACGCCTTCGCTGAAGGCACTGGGAATTCCCGGACGCCCAAGACTTTTTGAAGTGATACAGAGAATCGGTGAAGTAAACTCTGAAAGATTCAGATTAAATTCATTCCATGCGTTTACCGGCAGCTCATATTCTGCCAGTGAATTCACGGTGAATAATTCACTTAAGGTGGATTTTATTGTTGCACAGCCTCAGATGGCTTACTATATGGAGGTAAGTTCTGCGGTGTACAAAATTTATCTTAAATATATCGCTCCGGAAGATATTCACGTTTATTCAGTTGATGAAGTCTTTATTGATGTTACCAATTATCTTTCACTGTACAAGTGCAGTGCACATGAACTTGCCATAAAGATGATAAGAGATGTTCTGAAGGAAACAGGCATCACTGCGACTGCGGGTATCGGAACGAATATGTTTCTGGCGAAAATTGCTATGGATATCGTTGCGAAAAAAATGCCTGCAGATGAGGATGGGGTGAGGATAGCTGAACTCGATGAGATGTCATTCAGAAAAAATCTCTGGAACCACACACCGCTTACAGATTTCTGGAGATTCGGACCGGGTATTACGGCAAGGCTAAGCAGACTTCGGATTCACAATCTCGGAGAACTTGCACGGCTTTCGAAGCGAAATGAGGATTTGCTGTATAAGGAATTCGGGAAAAATGCAGAACTGATAATCGATCATGCCTGGGGATACGAGCCGTGCAGAATTTCTGATATAAAGGCATACAGACCGGAAAATCACAGCATAAGTCAGGGGCAGGTACTTCCGAATCCATACAGTTATGAAAAGGCTATGCTGATAGTAAAGGAAATGACGGACCAGCTTTCACTTGACCTTGTGAGAAAAAGTGTTGTATCAGACCAGATTGTGCTTACTGTTTGTTATGATCACAGCTTTATTCCTGAGGATTATGAGGGTAAAACGGAGACAAATCATTATGGGAAAACTGTTCCCAAAAGTGCCCGTGGCAGCGTGAATATCGGAAGATATACCTGTTCAACAAGATTGTTTACAGATGCCGCTCTGAAGCTGTATAAAGAAATTACTGACTGCAGACTGCTTGTCAGAAGGATTTATGTCGTGGCAAATCATGTTATTCCTGAGTGTGAAATGCCTGAAGAACCGGAAGTTCAGTACAGTTTTTTTGATGATACTGAAAAGCTTGAGAGGGAACGAGAAAAAGAAAAACAGAGACTTCAGAGAGAAAGAAACATACAGAATGCACTTGTATCGCTTAAGGCGAAGTACGGGAAAAATGCAGTTCTGAAAGGCATGAATTTCGAAGAAGGAGGAACCGCCATCGAAAGGAACGGACAGGTTGGCGGACACAGAGCATAGTGGATAATTTTGAAGATATTATAAATCAGCCTCACCATGTTTCAGAGAAACGAATCCCGATGTCAATGTATGACCGTGCAGTACAGTTTGCACCCTTTGCTGCACTTACCGGCTATGATGAGGAGATTGACGAAACGGCGAGACTGACTGATTATTTTACTGATCTTACAGAAGACAGAGCGGATGAACTGAACGGTGCTTTTCAGAAGATGCTTGATTTAGACAGACCGTACGTTACAGTTACATATTTTAAACCGGACAGCAGAAAAGAAGGCGGTTCGTACGAAAAATACAGCGGGACTTTCAGATTTTTCGATGCTGCTGGTAATCTCGTTAAATTCACAGACGGAGAATGCATAAATGCAGAGCGGATATGCAGAATTGAATTTCCTCAAAATCTGTGATAAAAAGGAGACACAAAGGACATACCGGGATGATATTCTATAATCACAGGAGGTGAACAAATGAACTACAGAGTACTTATAGTTGAAGATGATCCTGTTATCAGCAGTATGACGGAAGACTATTTTATTTCAAAAAGCAGCGGACAGATGACTGTTGAGACAGCTGCAGGCGGAACGGAAGCAGTTGAAAAACTGAATGAGAAAAGTTTTGATCTTGTTCTTCTTGATGTGATGCTCCCTGATATCGACGGATTTTCGGTGTGCCGGATTTTAAGACAGAAGAGCAGTGTTCCGGTAATATTTATTACAGCGAGAACACGGGAGGAGGACAGGCTTTTCGGATATGACATCGGATGCGACGATTATGTAACAAAGCCGTTTTCTCTTGCGGAACTGTATGCCAAGAGCAGGGCAGTGCTTAAAAGAGCGTCCGGAAATGTAGTAAACAGTGAACTGGTCTGCGGAAATATAAAAATAGATACTCAGTCCCGTCAGGTAACTGTTTCAGGAACGAATATAGATCTGCCGCTTAAGGAATTTGAAATTCTCAGATATCTCATCAGAAATAAAAATCAGGTAATCGGGCGTGACATGATACTTGATGTAATATGGGGAAGAGATTATTTTGGCAGAGACAGGGTTGTTGACAATCATATAAGAAAATTACGAAATGCTCTGGGGACAGCCGGAAAACAGATAAAAACTGTTATAGGAAAAGGATACAGAATAACAGAGTAACGGAGGATTTTTATATGAAAGGACGATACAGCAAAAGGAGTTTTTTAAACCTGCTTTTGAAAAAAAGCATTATTCCGGTTTTAGTTGCGGTTATGGCACACTGTCTGATTTACGGTGCATTTGTCAAATACAAGCTGCCTTTTTTTCATTCAAATGATTCATTACTTTATCTTGAATTGAAAAACGAACTTAATCAAATCGATATAAACAACGGATTTGATACTGACAGGATTAACGATCTCTTTGAACTTTACTATCCGAACAGCTGGGATTACGGCCATACGGGACTTGAAAAAACTGCACTTATAATTGACTGCGATACAAAAGAAATACTTGCCTCAAATGATTTTACTCTTCCGGAAAATGAACTTCTCAGAGAGTATAAAAGTAATCCGGAAAGTTATCTGAACAAGATTAATCAGATGGATGAAATTTGCGTCTCAGGTTTCGGAATGCTTGAAGAAAAAAGCATTATCGGGTATAATAACTACAATCTGAGCGATATTTTCTATGTCGGCGGCAGAGGCGTCCGGCTCATGACTGTTATGAGAGTAAGATTCTACTCATATTTCCTAAAGTATCTACTGCCTGCGGATATTGTTCTGGCTGTGTGTGCAATAGCAGCAACTCTGGTTCTTGCATTTGAGAAAAATACAAAGAATATTCAGGATGATTACAGGAGAAGCATAATAAACAGTCTGTCACATGATCTTAAAACACCGCTGACCATTATTTCAGGAAGCGCGGAGAGCCTGAAGGAGAATGTCAATCCGGAAAAAAGAGAGTTTTACGAGAATGCAATTATCGAAAATGTAAAATATACGGAGTCAATAATAAACGATGCACTTGAACTTTCCAAAACTGAAAAAGGTGTTCTGAAACCTGTGTTTGAAAAATGCGAAATATCAGAAATCATCAGAGATCTCTGTAAAAAGTACGAATACACTTCATCTGAAAAAGGTATTTCAATAAACGTTTCAGGAACGGCAGTTCTTAAGTGCGACAGAAGACTGTTTTCGCAAATGCTTGAAAATATCATTTCCAATGCGGTAAAGTATTCTGATCAGGGCGGAACAGTGGATATCTCTGCAAGTATGAACAGCATAACGGTTTCAAACACATTCAGTGGCAGGATAGATACGGATATAAAAAAGCTGACCGAGCCCTTCGTCCGCGGAACAAAGGAACGTTCCGGCCGCAACGGTAGCGGGATTGGTCTTGCGATAGCGAAAAACATTGCAGATATACACAGATACAAAATCTGCATTGATGTTAAGGACAAAAGATTTTTAGTGAAAATAGATTTTTAGAACTTTTTAATAACGGTTTTAACACCTGTAAAAGTTTCTTTTTCAGCATATACAGTAACAGAAAAATCCATACTGTCTTCAGTTTTTTCAAACGGCTCTTCACGAAATATTCTTGCTTTCATTCCGTTTAGACTTAGCCTGGAAGCAAATTCTTCAGCCTGTGATAATATTTCTGCATGTGCTTCTGCATGTGAACGGTTTGGATATTCTGAAGACGCATTCCGGATTTCATCAATAATATAATCAGTTATCCTGATGCCCCGTTTTCCAGAGAGAAAGCGGGCAGTTTTTCTAAGTTTTCTGTCAGTATATTTTTCTGTAAGCTTAAGAAAGAAATCATCACCGGATTCTTTGCAGATTTTTCTGAAACATGACAGGGCTTCAGGTGTGGTTTCATATATGTAATCATTCGGAATCATGTATTTTTCCGGAACAGAATTATAATAACGCAGAGGCATAAAGTAAGACAAAGCGTATAGTTCAGTTTCCTTTTCCGTACAGAAATTCTCTCCGAGAATGTTCATTTTCTCACGGATAAGCCCCAGCCAGTAATCGATAATCCGAAGTTTTTCATGCTTTTTAATCCAGAAATGACCTGTAGCCCCGTAGTTAAAAAGACAGGTTTCTGAGTGCACACCGGAAAAAGACAGCGTAAATACGTTCCCGCTGCCCTGGTGAACTATCATGATATAATATCCGTCATTTTGCTCTATCGAAACCGAAAAAGGTTCATCGCAGTCCGGGATATATTCTCCGTTTAATGAGTAGTTTTCAAAACAGATAAAACTTTCGACTGCGTCATTCATCAGATAAACCAGTTTGCAGCCCTGATTATCGTTTATTAATTCAAAGTACTGCTGTGCTTCAAGATCCTTAATTTTCTCAAATTCTTCTGAAAAATCAGTGTTTGTACCTGACTGATTAAATTCATCGTTAATCATACAAATGCTATCGCTCCTGAAATATTTTTTACCGGTTAATTATACAATATGGAGATATGCTGTGTCAAGGGTTGGCGGATTACTGTGAAAAAGTATTTCTTCGTGTTGACTTTTACCTAAAAATATGCTACCATATTAATAGCGGTAATGCAATATTCAGAGAGAGGTGAAAAGATGAGAAAATAATTTACTTTTGATTACATGAATTAATAATTATTTGCGTGATATTTCAGTAAACGGTTGGATTTTTGAACGCTTACTTTTTGTCATGCTGTATTTCGTGTTGCCAAAAGTGGATTATGTCCTCATAACCTCTCCTTTTTGCATTTTATTTTACAAGTATATCGGAGCTATCATATTAATCTGAGGTTATAGACACATGAGAACTGTTTGGCAGCAAATAGTTCTTTTTTATATGTGGAGGTACTGATATGTCACAGATTAATTATTCCATAAGTATTGATCTGAGCGGGGATAAGGACAGTATGGCTGTGCTGGTCCGGAAAGATATTGAAGAACTAAAGAAAATATTGAAGTGAAGGAGATAAACGTATAATGGAATTTAAAACAGAAAGACTGATTATTCGTCCATGGAAAGAATCGGATGCAGCAAGTTTATATGAATACGCAAAAAATCCGGCTATAGGACCAATTGCCGGATGGCCGGTGCATACAAGTGTTGATAATAGTTTAGAGATAATAAAGTCTGTGTTATCGGCTGATGAGACATATGCTGTATGCCTGAAGGAAGATAATATAGCAATCGGTAGTATCGGACTGATTCCACCTGCTCAGTCTCAAACTGCTACAAGTGACAGCGAGATTGAAATAGGCTATTGGATCGGAGTTCCTTTCTGGGGGAACGGTTATATTCCGGAAGCGGTAAAGGCGCTTCAAAAACACGCTTTTGAAGATTTGGGATGCACTGCGATGTGGTGCGGATACTATGATTGCAACGAGAAATCCAGACGTTGTCAGGAGAAGTGTGGTTTTAAGTACCATCATACAGAAGAAAACAAGCCGTGTGCCTTGATGGGAGATATAAGAACGGAGCATTTCACTTATATCACTAAGGAGGAATGGCTAAGTTATGAGTAAATACGAACCATTATGGAATTGGATAAAAGAAAATGGTACGGACAGTTTTAAACTGACTTACGCCGAAATAGAAAAAATAGCGGGTCTTCCGATTGATCACTCCTTCTTATCCTTCAAAAAGGAACTGCTGGAGTATGGTTTTAAGGTCGGCAGGATTTCAATGAAGGAGCAGACTGTGGCTTTTGAGAGGACTAAGGAATAACGGATATGTCAGAACATGAAGCACAACCGGACAGGAGGGGCAGTTAAAATGGCATTTGATTTTAAGAAGGAATATAAAGAGTTTTATATGCCGAAGAGCAAGCCTGAAATCAGGCATCCGATTAAGAAAGTGGTGGATTCAGAAAAACCGAGGAGAAAAATGTGAAAATTACAGTTGCTATAGATTCTTTTAAAGGAAGTCTTACATCCTCTGAAGCAGGAAATGCGGTAAGAGAAGGAATATTACGTGCGGTGCCAGATGCCGAAGTTTCGGTGTATCCGTTTGCTGACGGCGGTGAAGGAACAACGGAGGCACTTGTTTCAGGACTTAATGGTCAGTACAGGGAGGTCAGAGTATCTGATCCGCTGGGAAGAGAAATCTGTGCTTCGTACGGGATTTTACCGGACGGGACAGCAGTTATCGAAATGGCCGCTGCTTCAGGTATTACCCTTGTTTCTCCGGAAGAGCGTAATCCTATGATAACAACTACATTCGGAACCGGACAGATGATTAAGGATGCAGTTCTTTATGGATGCCGTAAATTTATAATAGGTATCGGCGGAAGTGCCACAAATGACGGAGGAACAGGATGTCTTCAGGCTCTTGGCTTTGAGCTACTTGACAGGGAAGGCAAAATGATTTCCCCCGGTGCTGCCGGATGTTCAGAAATCTTTTCAGTAAATGCCGGTCATATCCTTCCGGAGCTTTTCGAATGCAGTTTTTACTTAGCCTGCGATGTAAAGAATCCGCTTTGCGGAGAGAATGGATGCAGTGCAGTATTTTCGCCTCAGAAGGGTGCAGTTCCGGAAATGATTCCGGTTATGGATGGTTACCTGAAAAATTTTGCAGAGGTAACAAAAAAGTTCAATCCGGCAGCAGATCCGGATTTCCCGGGAGCAGGGGCAGCGGGAGGACTTGGATTTGCACTGGTTTCTTATTTAAATGCAGAAACAGAGCCAGGTATAGAAATGATAATCCGGGAAACCGGCATGGAAGAAAAAATAAAAGAGTCTGATATAGTTATCACAGGCGAAGGCTGCATTGACGCTCAGACTGCAATGGGCAAAGCACCTTCGGGGATTGCAAAAGCTGCGAAAAAATACGGCAAAACAGTAATTGCATTCAGCGGTTCGGTAAGCTGGGATGCACGTGAATGCAATAATCACGGAATAGATGCATTTTTCCCGGTTATCAGAAGAATATGCACACTCGATGAAGCAATGGATAAAACCACTGCCGCTGAAAATATTTCAGATACAGCAGAGCAGGTTTTCCGTATGATAAAAGCTGTGGAAGATTATACTCAAGAGACAAAATGAGAAGAAGGGGAATTTTATTATGAAAGAAATTGAATGGAAAAAGGATTATTGTACAGGATTTGAAATAATCGACAGCGCACATGAAAAACTGTTCTCAATAATGAGAAGAATTCTCAAAATATGCGATGATTCCAATTTTAAAAAGAACGAGTTCGTCTGCAAAGAAAGTATAAAATACCTTAGAAGCTATGCTGAAAAACATTTTTCAGAAGAGGAAGGTGTTATGAGAAAAATTGGTTATCCAAAGTATGAACACCACAAGAAACTTCATGATGAATTTAAAAATAAAACTGTTGATGAATTTGAAAGGAAATTAATAAACACTGATTATTCAAAAGAAGTGACGGTTGAATATATAGAATTTTTCTATGACTGGCTGATGAACCACATTTTAGTTGAGGACAGGCAGATAAAATCCGGAAAATAAAAAATCAGCCATCTTTTACGGTTGACTTTTTCAGGGATATAGCTTACAATGGTGACAGAGTTACCAAAGGGAGGAATGCCATATGGCACAGCCAAGAACAGTGCTGAACACGCTGCTGCACGAGAAAAAACGAAAAATATCCGGTGGATTTTATCATAAACTGCAAGTCGATTTTGCGTACAATTCAAATCATATCGAGGGAAGCCGTCTGACACACGATCAGACACATAACGCATAAGGGGCTATTGTTACATTATTTTTGAAATATTGACTTGTAAAAACGAAAACAGTCAGTATAAAAATAAGAAAATATCATTTTAAAGGAGAACTAATTATGTCAGGAAATTCACGTGAAACATTATTTTTATGTTATCCGAAATGCACAACATGCCAGAAAGCAAAAAAGTGGCTCGATGAACATAAGGTATGCTATACAGAACGCCACATTGCAGAACAGAATCCTTCTTATGAAGAACTGGAAAAATGGTATAAAAAGAGCGGCCTGCCGCTTAAGAAATTCTTCAACACATGCGGAATGCTCTACAAGGAAATGAAGCTCAAGGACAAACTTCCGGAAATGAGCGAAGAAGAGCAGCTTAAGCTTTTAGCGACAAATGGCATGCTTGTAAAGCGTCCGATTATTGTAAACGAAGAAACTGTCCTTGTTGGTTTCAAAGAATCAGAATGGTCTGAGAAAGAGAGTGCGTTATAATGCCAGATTGTCCAGTATCAAAAAAATGTTCCGGCTGTCAGCTGCAGAACATGAGTTATGAAAAGCAGCTCGAATTCAAGCAGAATCTGGCAGAAAAGCACCTTTCCGGATTCGGTCACGTAGATCCGATTATTGGAATGTACTATCCTTATCATTACAGAAACAAGGTTCAGTCATATTTTGTTCAGGCAAGAGGCGGGAAGATAGTTTCCGGTATTTATCAGTCAAAAACCAAAGGCATAGCAGCAGTGGACTCATGCCTTATTGAAGACAAAAAATCCGATGAAATCATCGTTACAATACGTGAACTGATGAAGAAACTTAAACTCACTGCATACGACCGAACAAATGATGCCGGATTTCTCCGCCATGTACTGGTAAGAAGAGCATTTAAGACTGGACAGATAATGGTTGTTCTTGCAGCTTCAACACCGTTGTTTCCAAACAAAAACGTATTTTTAAAAGAACTGCTTAAGGCTCATCCTGAGATTACTACTGTTATTCACAACATTGCTGATGACAAAACAGAAACACTCGTTCTCGGTGAACGTGAAATTTTCCTCTACGGAAACGGGTATATAGAAGATGTTCTCTGCGGCTGTCGTTTCAGAATTTCTTCAAAGTCATTTTACCAGATAAATCCCCAGCAGACAGAAGTGCTCTACAAAAAAGTAATGCAGTTTGCCGGACTTACAGGCAGGGAAACAGTAGTTGACGCATACTGTGGCATCGGAACAATCGGACTTGTTGCCGCCAAAAATGCGAAAAACGTTATTTCTGTTGAACTCAACAAGCAGGCAGTAAAGGACGCAATTCAGAATGCAAAGCTTAACAATGCAAAGAACGTCCGCTTCTACAACGACGATGCTACCGAATTTATGAAAAATATGGCTGCAGAAAAAATGAAGGCAGATGTTCTCTTTATGGACCCGCCAAGAGCCGGTTCAACGAAAGAATTTATAGAAGCCGCTGTACAGCTTAATCCGTCAAGGATTGTATATGTTTCGTGCAATCCGGAAACACAGGAGAAGGATCTGATGAGATTTACGAGAAACGGATATAAGGTTGAGAAGATCCAGCCTGTGGATATGTTTCCGTTTACGAGGCATGTGGAGTGCGTGGTATTGCTGTCAAGGAAGTGATTTCTCAAACCACACAGGTACGTGGTTTGTGGTGAATACATAAAAATAAAATATACATAAAAACTGCCTTTCTGGTGTATGTTGACTATGTTCAGCATGACCGGAAGGGCAGATATCTTTTTTACGCACTCGTGAAAACTTAACGCACTCAGCTATGTGGAAAACTGCGAGTGAGGGAAAAGTATGTGGAAAATTCGAAGGATTTATAGGTTGTGATATGATTCAGCACCTGTTATTTATCTGCATTTGTGAATAGATATCCGGAGCGTATTCTGGTATACTGTTGTCCTGGAAAGGGGGCAGTTACAATGAATGCTTGTGAATTATCATATGCTGCTGCAGTTATGTGTTACCGGAACATTGATGCACTTGAAGATCGCCACTCAGTCTGCGGAGAAGCAGATGAGAAACTGTATGATGTTATTCATGAAGAATTCAGCAGATAATGTGGAAAGCCATTGAAAGTGCGGTGTCTGAATTTAAAAAGCAGGAAAATGAAGGATTCTGGTTTGATGTATTCGGAAAATATGTTATAGGTATTATCAGAATTGCTCAGGGACAGGGTAATTTCATTGTCGGCTGGGATACTGATGAAAAGAAAATAGTTCATGTATCTAATGGAGAATTTGAAGAAAGAGTGTTTATGTATGATGGTTATGTATACTCAGTCTGTGAAGTTTGCTGATATGGTGTTAAAGCTCATTTAGCTGCAGACAGAGTAGAGTTTGGAACTATGGATAGATGGGGAGAAACTGAGAGTCTTAATTGTATCGAAAATGCAGGTATAAGTACAGAAGAAGGAAAGAAGAATTTTGATGTGATTTTTAAGAACGATTATATTTACGTGATTTATGAAGGTCAGACGTATAAAATAGAGAATAAATAATTTATAGAAGCCGGAATTCGTGATGTAAGGATTCCGGCTTAATTTTTTTAACATGTCTTTATGTTTGTGTATGCAAGATGACTAAAATACACGCATTTTAATTATTTTCTATTTACATATACGCCAAATTGTGTTATAATATAATTGTGTTAC
>JAUNJJ010000246.1 GCA_030533325.1 Oscillospiraceae bacterium | reverse complement strand
TTTCGTAATATTCAACGATTGACGGCTTTCCGTCTTCAAGGCACATAACACCCACACGTTCCTCCGATGCTACCTTTGATACCACCTTCGTACCCGACTGCATCCCGGATTCAATCACTGCTCCGATAAATACAGGATCGGCCATTCGCTGAAGTACATTGTCTGTTACTGCTAAGCCGTTTTGTCAATAAATAGCTAAGCTACAATGTCACATTTTTGCTATCAATCTTGTCAAAAAATTTAGAAACAATGTAATTACGTTGTTTCTAAATTTCAATCCGATACTCTATTCAAGGATTCATTAAATTTTTTGACAAGATACATAGCAGCATTGTCAAGACACAGAGCAACGTTAGTATAACGGATCGCCACCCTCGACAGAACCTGAAATAAATGCTGTGTAGTCGTTGCCGACGGTGAGAAACTCAAGAACAGCTTGGTTTTCTCACTATCGGCAGGCAATTGTAACATTTATTTCAGAACCTGTCAAGGGCAAGCCGCCTGCGGCGGTGGCTGGTATGCCTCCGGTTCAAAATCTAGGAACAACTAATGAATTTATTATTTGCAGCTAGAAAAATTCAAATTTTTAGGTGCTATAAATGACGTATTTACGGGCTTTGACACCCTATATAGCAATTTTGGGACAGTTTAGCATATCTGTTTTATGACATTAAGAGACGGCAAAAACACACGTCAACGGCATTGACTTCGTCAGCCCATTTTGTCCTTGACTGTATCTATTATAGCTCTTTTATTTCGTTCTTTGTATACGCAAATTATTTCTTATTCTCCTTTTTTCTTGCTCTCTGGGCAGCCTTAACTCTACTCTCATCATTTAGATTTAATATGAAATGATAAACTCGCATCTTCTCCATAGTTTCAGGCACAATATGCTCGCTCACAATGTAGTGTTCACCACTTTCTGGCTTGCATATATTTGTAACTTTAAATTCATCAGAAATATTTTTTAACGCTTCAACAATTTTCTCTTCTGATTCAGCAATTGTATACTTTCTATTAATTGATACAGTGATTCCGAATTTAAAATTTGGATTCAAATATCCCATAAGCTGAAAATACTGATCTGTAAAATTTTCAATATTCTTGTTTTCCAATACAGCAACGTCAACATTATTGCCTCTGTTTTTCATGTAAAAGTACAGGTCTGTTTCTCCTATATTTTTCGCCGCTCTTCCAAGAGTAAATTCTCTGGCAATAAAAACACCATAATTTCTCGCAAGAGTATCTTCTATAATGTCCTGCAAATCTGCAGTCAATACTGCTTCGCTTTTACCTTGGTGATGAACTACCCTTTTAGCCATGGTTTTCATCGCATTCTGGATAACCCGTACAATCTCATACTCATTAATTTCTTCAGTCTTCTGTTGTTGATTATTTCGAAATTTTTGATATCTTTCAGCAACATCTATTGGCATGACATCTATATACTGATCAAGTTCATCGAATGTTAAACCTACAATATCAATCATTCCATTTATCGCACACTCAACCAATCCTCGTATATCTTCTTCCAGAAAATCAGTATCATGGAAACAATGAGAATTATAATATTGTGTATTCTCTAACATCTCAATAATAAATAATTCTTCACTATACTCATCTGAAACTTTATCTGGCAGAATATTTAGATTTTCAAGTATTTTCTTTTTCAAATCTTCAGGTAAAGAATGCCTTATAAGTTCTGGTATCTCCTCATTAATTTTGGACCACTCTTCTATGATATGATAAAGTACATATGAATACAACGGTGAAAGTTCATCATATAAAAAAGAAGATTCAATTGTATCTCTTAATGCAACAATAATATCTTTTCGTTTTTCTAAACTTTTTTCAGGGTAACCACTAGGAAAATAGAAATCAAGATCATATTCGGGACAATCATTAATTATATCAATCTTGCAATCAAGTATTTCTACAATATAATCATTTACAAAGTGAACCATATCCATCTCTAAAGAAGAAGGTGGTTGGTGTTCTACAAACGTCATATTCAACATGTATAATCACACTCCAAAGCACAATACCAAATTGCGTTCAATTCATTTTTAACATTATCTGAAGCCATAGAGACATCTCTCAGAAAATTCAATTCATTAACATTATATCAATTTTCAAAGAGAACATTTATTCTAATAATAATTTGAAACTAATATATGTATCCCGAAGTTACTCCTTCAATTGTTTTTGACAGTTCTATTTTAATCCTTCTTTTTGGAGATAATAGAAATATGTTTTGATGTTTGTTACGTTGTTTATGTACCATTCCTACACAATCATTCCACTTTCAGTATAGAAACGGATTTCTTCGTTCCATTTCTGAAACTTAACCTCATCTTTTATTGCAGAAATGATTTTATTAGCATTTTCCATTCAATCGCTCCATATCTTATCATTTTTGTTTTTGGAGTTCGTTGAATCTACTTTGTCTTTTAGATCTCCATAATTGATAATTGTTGGAGCTGTTTCATCTTCGTCAGAACTTTTTTGTCCTTGAATGTATCTATTATAGCTCTTTTGCTTCGTTCTTTGTATACGTTAAAAAATTTACGCTTACCTTCAAGGGTTTCCGCACATCGGTGCTTGCACCCCTAACTGAACTATTTGATTATGATAGACTGTTGCCAAGCCGAAATTGAATCTTTCTTCTTCGGCTCTTAATTTGATTAATTTCATTAATTAATGTGATCAAAACTCCATCAGATAATGTACTCATCAACAATAACTGCAGAAGAGCCAGTTAAGATTGATGTTCTTCAAGCGTTATATGTATTAGTTTCAGAGAACCTTTTTGCAGAATTAATCCTTAAATACATAACAATATAAATTCTCAAGATACTTTTTTAGATTAACAGTTATATGTTCAATCTGAGAACGCTG
>JAUNJJ010000245.1 GCA_030533325.1 Oscillospiraceae bacterium | reverse complement strand
CTTTATGATAATTGCCGTCATATATTCCTCTGAAAGTTAAACTGCTCTGGTATTTACTGTCGGCATCAAGGTAAACTCCTATCGGTGTCCACTTTACTCCTTCAAGGTCAATGTCAGCTGTCTGTCTGTAACAGCTGAAACTGTAATACGGATTGACGGTTATATCATTCATCACTTCTGCAAGTTTAACCAGATCCTCTGCTGTCTCTATCAGATAAGGTGATTCTGCTGTACCGTTTCCTTTAAATGCTGTCTTTATCCAGTGGGCATAATATATCGCATCACCTTTTATTACTTCTTCTGCTGTTATCTTTTCATTTCCGTCCTTTGCTTTATACCAGCCTGTAAAAATATACCCTTCCTGTTTGGCTGACGGCAGTGTGCCTATCTTGCTGCCATATGCTGCTGATAAACTTCCCTTGTCAGCTGTTCCTCCGTTGGCATCAAATTTTACAGTATAATTTTTGGCTGTCCACTGGGCATATACATTAAGATTTCCCCAGTTCTGATATTTATTATCTTTCCAGTACTTTCCTTCATTTACACACTTTCCGTCTGTTCCGTACACTTTGATTCCGCCTGTTTTTGCATCATACCATCCGTTAAATGTGTATCCTGTTCGTTCAGGTTTCAGCCATGCAAGTGATGCATAGTTACTATAGCTGTAAATAAGTTTCGGATCATTTTCCTTCTGTGTTTGTGCTGCTGTTGATTCTCCTGCTTTTCCTCCGTTCGGATCATATGTCAGCTTGAACTCCCCTATTGCCACTGTTGATCTTCCGCCGTTTTCACCATTCAGAGCAGACTTGTTTCCTGCGGCATCATATGCATATACATCTACCGCATATCTTCCGTAATTATATTTATGATCTTTTACATACACATCGCAGTACCAGTGGGTGTCTGTATATTTTACTGCTTCATGCCATACCAGATCATCCTGCCAGTTTCCGTCAGGTGCATCATGTGACCATACCGGAACCTGTATTTTTGTAATTCCTACATTATCTGTTACATCGATTTCCACTCTGAATTTTTCTTTATCTATATGAGAAAAAGATACTTTACCGATTTTCGGTCCTTCGGTATCCGGTTCAGTAATCGTCACTGTAGAATTGCTTCTGCTCCATTTTGCGTCTCCGGTTCCGTTTGGATTAATAATTGCCATCCACACATAAAATGTTCCTCTTTCAGTAGTCCAGAATGTAACATCATAGCCGGTAAATGTTCCGTCTCCTCTGTCGTTCTGTGCTAAGGCAGTTCCCAGTCCAAGATTACCGCCACTTTCGCCTCCAAGGTAGAAATGAACATCTACACGCTGTGATGTATTAGCTGCATTATATGCCCAGCCTGACACCCTTACTGTACCTGCTCCACCTTCGCAAAATTCAACATTACCATCAAGAATTACCGGGTTATTGATTGAAAAATATTTCTTCTCTGCAAATGCCTTTCTCTTTCCTCCAGGTTCTGACATCGACGGATACTCCACATATACAAACCCGTTTTTATAAACTTTTTCTATTGTACATTCGTCTCCTGCATCTATCCATCGCTTACTTTCTACATTTCCGTTTAAATCATATGTATTGCATTTCTCAATGGCTTTTGCACCAATCGGAACGCTGCAACTCGTATCTTCTTCCCCTGGAAATGAATTTGGAATAACCCCCTGGTATTTTGGCCAGAATTCATTTTTGGCAGTTATTCCTCTCTGTTCACGATACTTAACTGCACAAACCTCAAAATATGCTGCCCAGTAAATACCTGCATTATATGCTCCGCTGGAATTATCAAGTATAGATGTTCTCATATAATTATAAACACCAGGTTTAACATTTGTTTCAAGTTCATGCTTCAGAAACTTAAGCTGTGCATCTATATTTGAATAGTTCAATCCATTATTTGAACACCATTTTTTCAGGTTATCAAATCGTTCTCCGTTCCACTGACATATTCCGTAGCTTGTTTTATTGTTTGTATCCAAAACCGAACATGTCGGATTAAAACTTGATTCATGTTTAATATTTGCCAGCACTGCACATGATGCAGCTGTATTAAAATTAAGTTGTGTTCTGCAGAAATTAAATATTATTTCTTCATTTGAAGCTGCATGAACTATATTTTTCTGAAACGAACCGGCAAATATATTAAAAATCAAAACCATCACCATAATAACAACTGGCGTTTGTTTTTTTATCACAGACATATTTTCACTCCTCTTATCTTAAAAGCGTGCAAAAACACTAAGTATCTCTGCACACTTTTTTAATTTATTAAGCTGCACTCTCCCCTAAAATAATCTTCCTGATAACTCTGACATCCCTGAGATTTACTTCACCGTCTCCATTTAAATCAGCTGCTTTTTCGTCTATCTCTTTCTCTCCCATGATAAACTTTCTAACTGCTGCTACATCCCTCAGCGTTACTTCTCCGTCTCCGTTTGCATCGCCCGGGATGAATTCCGGTTCAGGATTACTGTCCGAAGTTATATTAACCGGATTCTCACTTCTGCTCCATTTATGATTATTTTCTCCGCTTGGATCGATTATCGCTACCCATACGTAATATGTACCTGTAGCAGAAGTCTGAAATGTTTCATTATATCCTGTAGATGTTCCGTCTCCTCTGTCATTTTCTGCTGTCACTGCTCCCAGTGCAAGACTTCCATCAGCACCGTTCTCGTCACCAAGGTAGAAATGTACATCTACTTTCTGTGATGTATTTGCTGCATTATAAGCCCAGCCTGTTACACTTACGGTTCCGGCTCCTCCTGAATATTCTTCAAGGTTACCATCCAGATTTACCGGTGTGGATAATGTAAAATATTTCTTCTCCGCAAACGCCTTTCTCTTTCCGCTCGCTTCTGATGATGACGGATACTCCACGTATACAAATC
>JAUNJJ010000244.1 GCA_030533325.1 Oscillospiraceae bacterium | reverse complement strand
ATAAAAATAAATAAATTATAGTGAACGTCAAATTTATTTTGACGTTCACTATAATATTTGAAGATTTATTTCAATGGAAGAAGGAACGAAAATGCTTAATATTTATTTTGGCGATATGCCGGAAGCTATTTATAATACAAGTATGTATTTTAAAAACACATATAAAGACAAGTGGATAACTGATGAACTTTCTGCTAAAATGATAAAAAGCGTTGATCATTCAGAAGTGATTGATAAAAATACAATAAAAAGTCCTCTGTTTGGTCTTATATCTCCTGTAGGTCTTTCCGGAGGAGTAAAGACTCTTATTCTTATTGCAAATGACTCAAAGCATGTCTTTAATGCCTCGAATTGCGGAGATAACTGTGCGAAATGGATTCTGGAGATTGCAAAACAAAAAGATATAACAATAAATCTCAGGCACATAATGAATTTTGGAAACAGAAAATTTAACGCAAAAATTCTTAATACAGGCGATATAGTAAAAGATATGGATGAACTGCTGCATGTTGCGTACAAATTTGTATAGAGGTGGTCGCATGAAGGGAAAACATGAAATAATTGTTTCGAACAGGGATATAAATTTTAGATTTTCTATTGAGCGAAATATTACACTTATTGTCGGAAATAGTGCAACAGGAAAAACAACTCTGTACAATTTGATTTCAGAATATATGCGAAACGGAATACACAGTGGTGTAAATTTATCGTGTGACAAGAAATGTGTTGTACTTGATGATATCGAATGGAAATTAAGACTGAAGAATATTAAAGACAGCATCGTTTTTATTGATGAAGGAGTTTCTTTTATCTCTACAAAAGAATTTGCAAGGGAAATAAAGAAAACAGATAATTATTATGTTATCTTTAACAGAGAAAATCTTAAAGAACTGCCATATAGCATTGAAGCAATATATGAGATAAAACGAAGCGGAAAATACTGCAGATTTGAAAAATATTATTTTTGTTGCCCGTTTGTTCAATATGATGTATAATATAAATACAGTATTTACGAATTATTCAGCCCAAAACAGGAGAGAAAAGTTACAATGAATAAACTTGTAGTTATAACCGGTCCGACGGCTTCAGGAAAAAGCGGACTTGGGATTGATCTTGCAAAAAAATATAATGCAGAAATAATTTCAGCAGATTCCAGACAGGTTTTTAAAGGTCTGGATATCGGGTCCGGTAAAGTTACACCTGAAGAAACGCAGGGGATTCCGCATTATCTGATTGATGTTGCAGAGCCTAATGACTTCTTTTCAGTAATGGATTTTCAGGAACAGGCCTACATACATATAGATGAAATTCACAGACGTAACGGAAAGGCTATTCTTGTTGGAGGAACCGGTCTGTATGTAAATTCAGTTGTTGACGGATATAACATGATAAAAAAGCAGATTGATCCGGAAACCAGAAATGAAATCGCAGCTAAGAGTCTCGGTGAACTCATTGCTTTTCTGGAAGAAAGAAATCCTGAAGTTCTGACAAAACTTGATTTGAAGAACAAAAGACGTGTGGAGAGAGCGGTTGAACGTACACTGCTTGGTAATACAGAGGAACCGGTAAATACTCCAAGATATGAAACTTTGGTACTTGGAACGAACTGGCCCAGAGAAGTCCTTTACGAACGCATCAGAAAGCGACTGGACATGCGCCTTGATATGAACATGATTGAAGAAGTTGTAAAACTGAGAGAACATGGAGCTACCGACGAATTTCTGTACGGACTTGGCCTGGAATACCGGTATATTCTGATGTATCTGAGAAATGAGTTTGAAAGCTTTGATGCTTTTTATGACAAGCTGTTTATGGAAATAAGACATCTCGCAAAGGAACAGATGACATGGTTCAGAAAAAGAAAGGACATTCACTGGCTGGATATGACAGAAGATCCGTTTACAGAGGCTTCAGAACTGATTGATGAATTTTACAGTAAATGACACAAATTCAAGGGAAGATGAAAAGATTATATGGATTAATTGTAACCACTGTCATCCGAAATTGCCCGGGTGAATTATTTCAGTATTACATTCCAGTCTTCATCATAAATAAATTCAGTGAGATTCTCATTATCAAATACTTCAAGCAGTTCCCTGAAGTGATTTACAGTTTTATATTTATCAAGTTCTGCTCTGTTTACCCATTCGACGCTGCCTTCATCGGATGACCGGACAATACCTTCAAAATCACTGGTTTTATACAGAAACACAACGTATCTGCCATATTCGCCTCTGAACTGTTTTACACCGCAGAGTTTAGGATTTTTGATTGTAAGTCCGGTTTCTTCCTTCATTTCACGAATAACAGCATCAGTGAAGCTTTCGTATGGTTCTACATGTCCGCCTGGTAACGTATATCCCTGCCAGTCGGATTTTTTTCTGTTTTGCATAAGGATTTTATCACCACAGTAAATAAGACAAAGATTGGTGAGTTCTACTGGTTCTGAACGATTCATAAATGCACCTCAATCATATTTTTTTCAAACGATTATAATGATATCATATCGCATCAGTATTGTCAATGATGATGTTTAAGAAATTCATGGAAAAAATGACTTAAAAAGCAGATGTTTCGGAGATTTTTATTTCAGAGACTTGATTTATATATAGATAAGCCGATTCTCTAAGGGGGAATCGGCTATTTTTTGTTGCATATTTGGGCGATGTGTGGTAGAATTAATGTGAGATAGAATTATTGTATAATATATGAGAAAAGAAAAAATCTATACGTAACAGAGGAGAGAACAGTGGTGAATACTTATGACACCGTCATTAATTTCCTGAAAAAATATGAATATTTTGCTGATTTGGCGCTTTCCGGAGATTATACAAATCTTGTTTACAAGCATTCAAATAATGAGAAATACGGAGATTATGATGAGAATTATATAAACCGAAAAAGATTAGTTGCGGTAA
>JAUNJJ010000086.1 GCA_030533325.1 Oscillospiraceae bacterium | reverse complement strand
GACTTGTATGTCAGAAAAAGCAGTGAAAAAGGCAATGGTTTTAACTGGGACAAAGACGAATCAGGAAATATTATACTTGAAATCTCAGAAACAGATTCAAAAAAATTTACAGTTTATTCTTCAGGACATACAATAACAATTGTAAATGATGATTCATTGTGGAAAGTTGATTCAATAATTTAAATCAACTTGAATTTACAAAATATATTTACTTGAAACGCTCCGGGATATATGCTATAATAAAGAATATATTTTAAAAGGAGTTTTTAACATTGAAAAAAAACAAAACAGCCATATTAGCCGCATTTCTTCTGGCTCTGTCATTTTACGGGTGCGATAAAAAGAACGTAAATGAGGAGACCGCATCAGAAATATTTCAGGAAATAACAGAAACAGAAAACGAAGAATCAACAGATGAGAGTGTACCGGTTTCTCAGGTTTCTGAAAAAACAACGGATTATTTTGCAAGACTTGATGAACCTTTAAAAAATCAGATAACATTGATTAGTCAGAAACTTCCGGAGTTAATCGGTGAACATTCATTTGTATATTTATCTGATCTTGACAACAACGGCAGAACAGAACTTATACTAAGCAATCCGGATTTTATAATTTATGAAGTTTCCGAAGATGGTAAATCACTTACACAGACAGCTGCAATAAGTGATGACATCCCTGTTCTTTATCCTGTTACAGATAAACTGATGTGTACTGAAGAAAGCGGCAGACGTCATTATATTTGGAGGTCACTAAGAGACGAATCTGATACTGTGGTAACTGAGAGTGAAAAAGAATATATATATGAAAACGGCCAGCTTTCTGTAAGGCTGTTACGCTCCAGACAGTATAATTTTTTCACAGGTGAATACAGTACTCATACAAATTCTGACGGAATTATCGACTATGCCGGATATGCTTCGGCTGTTTCATCTCTATACTTTAACAGTGGTTTAAACCTGCAGCAAATGAGTATAGGAGTTCTGACTGCCGATGATATAAAAAACTCAGACGAAGAAATGCTTAAGCAGTTTCTCGCTGAACTTCGGGGATACTTTTCCGTATCTGCTCCATCCGGTAAATATCAGTACCCTGATCTTAACGGCATATGGAACAGACGAGGAGGTTTTTCTTCCGGAAGCGATTTTTTTAATGATTCCACTGAAAATTCATTCAGACTTTCCATACATGATAATGTATATGACTTAACCGGATACGATCAGGCAACAGGAAATATACAGTATGAAAATATTCCTGTTTCATTCTGCGCTGGAAACAGTTACGATAATTCTTTATGGTATGCTGAGCTCGCCGATAATGGTTTAATTAAGAATGCAAAATTACATCTGAATAATGATGGCGTTCTTTTATTTGAAGCTAATATTTCTTCACAAAACGGATCTGATATTCGTATTGAATGGACTTTTGAAAAAGAAGGATGGGAATATGAATCCGCTCAGCCGGTACCCGAAGAATCACAGCCAGTACAGAGTTCAAACGATGAAACAGCTAATCAGGAGACAAATTCATCAGACGAAATAACCGAAGACGATTCTTATGAATTATATTAATACAACAAAAATCACTGGATCATTAACCCAGTGATTTTTTATGCCATTATTTTTTCTTCATAGAGATATAAACTTCCTCAAAGCTGCCTTCTTCATTTTTCTTTATTCCGGAAATATACGACATATCCTTTCCACTATCAGAAAGCAGAAGTTCCCTGCAACTTCCATGTCCTGTTCCGGCAGTTACAAATCTTATCTTGTGCTCCCCATCTTCTGTTTCAGTTTCATCAGCATATAAAATATCACTGTCATATCCGTCATTCCCTGACGCAGTAACATGATAATCATCGCCTGAAGAATTTTTCTTAAATTCAATAGTAAAATCTTTACTGTCTGACTCCCATTTTCCATCAAGAAGATTAAAAATCTCTTCACTTGTCATTCGTGCAGGCGCAGGGGGCGTGCTTGTTTCTTCATTTTCAGTATTTTCTTCTGTCTCTTCTTCAAATTTAAAATCATCGACATCTCCGATATAAGTACAGCTTTCATCTTCTTCATAATTTGTAAGAAGAAACTTAAATTCGCTGTTTTTAAGCTCTTTAAGCATAAGACTGGTTTTATTATTCAGATCAAGTTCTGCAATATTAACCTGACTGGTATCTCCTTTTATCAGTACAGTATTATCTTCATCATCGAAACTGCATTCAAGATTTTCAGTTATATCTTCGTTCTCAGGATTATACACAGTGACCTTAACATCATCGGTATCAAAGTTTTCAATAGAAAATGTAAGTTTAAGTTCTTCTTCCGTTTCCGTCGAATTTAGAAGTTTTATTGAAGTATCTTCCTCAGCATAGATAACATTATCAGTGTATTCATACTTTGTTCCGGCTTCTGTTTTTCCGCACCCTGTAAATGATGAAAAAATAAAAGCAAGTGAAAATATAGTCAAAATTTTTCTTTTCATAAAAATTACTCCCCTTATCACAAGCTGTAAAATGTGTTCTATGTATAAATTATACCACAATCATTATGATAAAACAAGCGTTTTAAACAAATTTTGATATAATTCACACAATCAGCTATGATAAAGGGAGCAGTTTTAATAAATTATCTGAAACTCTTTACCCAGTTAAGGAGAGAATTCGGATAAATATTTTCCTCAACATCTTTTCTCATTCTGTCAGTAACAGGGCCGTTCTTTGCCATCTTTTCAAGAATACATGCCTGAAGTTCTGCAACAGTCATTTCTTCATATGGTTTATTAAGATCCAGCTTTTCCGGAGTTTCTGTCTTTTCTTCCGCTGGTTTTTCGTCAGATTTTTCCGGTTCTGAAACTACAGCAACAGGTTCAGACTTTTCTTCTTTATCTTCCTGAACCGGTTCTTTTGAAACTGTAACAGTGTTGTCAGTTTCAAAAGGTTCTTCACATATGCCGGCCGGAACCCAGATATCGCCTGAACATGCAGGGATATTAACTGTAAGGTTACCGCCTTCAGCTTTAAGTACTGTTCCGGAAAGCATACCTGTATATTCGCCACATGAAGCCGGAACAGTTACTGATGAACTGTTGTCATCGTTATTAACTGCGACAATTACCTGTGTACCGTTATAATTTCTCGCAAACGCATACTGTCTGTTTGTAAGTCTGAGCTCCTGATAGTCACCGTATGAAAGCGCCGGTGTGCAGGCTCTGATTTTACCGAGTGCAGTTATAATCCTGGTACACGGATTATTTTCATGGGCGTCAGCAAAGTCGCTGAGTGAAAGAGCAGGTCTGAGTGAATCATCAGAGAACTTTTCCTTCTTTCCTTCGACACCGAATTCAGAACCATAGTACACTGAAGGAACACCAGGGAGAGTATACATAAGAATATGAACCGGGACAAAGAAAGCTTTGTTATTGAGCTTGTTTATGATTCGTTCAACATCATGATTATCTACGAAATTATAGAGTTTAAGGCCATCAGGTTTGTTTCCGCCCATCTCATAGAGCCTTTTAACCGTATGAGCAATCTCGAAGTAATTATGGTCATTGTGACCGGAATAAAGAGCTTTATGAAGAACATAATTCGTAACCGAATGGAGTGTTTCACCGTTTACCCATCTGCTGTAATCACCGTGAATAACTTCACCCATAAGCCAGAAATCAGGCTTAACTGTATTTGCTGTACGTCTTAATTCCTTCATAAAATCAAAATCAAGAACATCGGCTGCATCAAGTCTTATGCCGTCTACATCGAATTCACTTACCCAGAAACGGATAACATCACAGATATAATCCTTTACTGCAGGATTTTTCTGATTGAGTTTTACAAGAAGGTTGTAACCACCCCAGTTTTCATATGAGAAACCGTCATTGTACTCGTTGTTTCCGCTAAAGTTTACGTTGCAGTACCAGTCTCTGTACTGCGAACTTTCACGTTTTTCCTTTATATCTTTAAACGCAAAGAAATCGCGTCCGGTATGATTGAATACCCCGTCAAAAATAACTTTGATATCTTCCCTGTGGCACTCTGCAACAAAGTTTTTAAGATCTTCATTTGTACCAAGTCTGCTGTCAAGTTTTTTGTAGTCAGTTGTTTCATAGCCGTGACCTACAGATTCAAAGAGCGGTCCGATATAGATTGCATTGAAACCTGTTTCCTTAATGTGCTTTATCCACGGAATAAGTGTATTGAGTCTGTGAACAGGTTCGCCGTATTCATTCTTTTTTGGTGCTCCTGTAAGTCCAAGTGGATAAATGTGATAAAATCTTGCTTCATCATACCATGCCATAAAAAATTACCCCCAATAAATTTTATTAAACTTCAAATACTCTCTTTATGCTGTCATAGTGGAGAAAAATCCCCTCATCAGCAAGAGCTTTTATTTCTTCAGGAAGAGCAAGTCTGTATCCAAGCGTCTCTGCTTCCTGAAGGTTAAGATCACTTTCATCAAAATCCATAACATAGCGATAAACGTCAACAAAGTAGTTGTCCCCTTCGCCCGGATTTTCACGATGATATGTGAATACATAACCGCCTTCTGCGTTTGAAACATCAAGTCCTGTTTCTTCCCTGATTTCACGCATAACTGCTTCTTCTGACTCTTCGCCTGCCATAGCAGCTCCTCCGGACACTTCCCACCAGCCGGGAGCCCATGCCTTGGTCATTACTCTCTGTGTGATGAGAAATCTTCCGTCAGGACGCATAATAACGCCGAGTACTGTAAGATGATATTCTCCGTCCTTAAGTATCCAGTCGTTTTTTTTCATTGTCCGGCCGGTTTTATTTTTGTCAGAATCGTATATATCCCAGTATTCCATATTTACCTCCGTTTGTTTTTTTAACAGCCAGTATATATTTTATCATATTTCCGAAAATATTTCAATCTTTTTTTGAACTGTTTTCGGGTATATTATTATAGATTTACGCATAAAATATTTGTGCAAAATATAAAATCCAAAAATGGTTTGAAAGAGGTTATTTATGAATAACGCAGAAGAAGCACTGAAAAAACATGAAGAATGGAAGGGTAAAATTGAGATAACCTGCAGGGCACCTCTTGAAACAACAGAGGATCTTGCAGTTGCCTACACTCCCGGAGTTGCATTTCCCTGCCTTGAAATACAAAAAGATATAAACAGAAGTTTTGACCTTACAGCCCGCTCAAATCTTGTGGCAGTCGTTACTGACGGAACTGCTGTTTTAGGTCTCGGAAATATCGGACCGGAAGCAGGTATGCCTGTAATGGAGGGAAAATGTGCACTGTTTAAAAAATTCGGAAATGTTGACGCATTTCCTCTCTGTATCCGGTCAGAAAATACGGATGATATCGTCAGAACGGTTTCACTTATACAGGGTTCATTCGGCGGAATTAATCTTGAGGACATTTCGGCGCCGCGATGTTTTGAAATAGAAAAACTGCTGCAGGAATGCTGTGATATACCTGTATTTCATGATGATCAGCACGGAACGGCTATTGTTACACTTGCTGCTCTGCTGAATGCCCTTAAGCTGACAAACAGAGAAAAAGAAAATATCAGCGTTGTCGTTAACGGAGCCGGAGCGGCTGGTACGGCAATTGTAAAGCTTCTCATTTCTGACGGTATCAAAAACATTATTATGTGCGACCGTAAGGGTGCAATTTACAGAGGGCGAGATGGTCAGACTCCTGAAAAGGAGGAGATTGCATCAATGACCAACTTTAACTGCCGTAAAGGTATGCTCTCTGAAATTATTAAAAATGCAGACGTATTTATCGGTGTGTCGGCTCCGGGCTGTCTTACACCCGAAATGATCAGATCTATGGCTGAAAATCCCGTTGTTTTCGCCCTTGCAAATCCGGAACCGGAGATATTTCCTAAGGCTGCCAGAGAAGCAGGTGCGGCAGTAGTCGGTACAGGGAGAAGTGATTTTCCGAATCAGATTAACAACGTCCTTGTCTTCCCCGGTATTTTCAGAGGTGCACTTGATGTAAGAGCTTCAAAAATAAATGATGAAATGAAAATAGCTGCAGCATATGCAATTAAAGACTGTGTAAGTGAAAATGAACTTTCAAAGGACCATATCATTCCTTCAGTATTTGATAAAAACGTATCATCAGCTGTAGCTAGGGCTGTTGCAGAGGCAGCTGTTAAAACCGGTGTTTCCAGGCTGAATAATTAATGACAGAAAAAAATACAGCAGAACATTTTATCCTGCTGTATGATTGTTTTTATACAATTCCGAAACCATTGAGACTCCTTCTTTTGATTGCCAGTTCAAGAAGTTCAGGAAGTTTTTCAGGCGGGCATGCAAAGCATGGTATATCCATTGAAGCAATTTTTTCCGCCAGGCTGCTGTCATAGCACGGTTTACCTCTGTCAGATATGGCAAGCAGAACTATTATATTTACGCCGGATTCTTTCAGTTCACTGATACGTCTTATCAGTCCGTTTCGGTTACCTCCCTCATAGAGATCGGTAATCAGAAACATGGTAGTTTTATCCGGTTCGGCAACAAGCTCTGAACAGTAAGCTACTGATTTTTCAATATCAGTACCTCCGCCGAGCTGAATGCCATAAAGCAGTTCAACTGGGTCAGAGCACAGTTCTGTAAGATCTGTAACCTTCGTGTCAAAAGCAACAATATGTGTTTTAACTGAATTCATACTTGCAAGAATACAGCCCATAACCGAAGAATAAATCACTGATTCGCCCATTGAACCGCTCTGGTCAATATCAAGAATAATAGTTCTCGAAGCTGATTTTGAGGCGCGTTCAAAGAAATAAAATTTTTCAGGCAGTATTGTCTTCAGTTCAGGACTGTAATTTTTCAGATTACGGCGAACTGTAAGTTTGTAGTCAAGAGCAGCAGCCGACGGAATCGGAGAATGTTCCCTGCGGTTTATAGCAGCAGTAACCGAACGTTTCAGGTCGTCGGAAAGTCTCCTGTTAATATCCTCAACAATTTTTGAAATGTAAATTCTTGCATTTTCCTTTGCTCGTATTGGGATCTGATCTTTAAGCATAAGCAGAAGTGAAGCAGTTGAAATATCAGGTTCAAGTCCGTCAAGCATCTCCGGCTCAAAAAGAAGCTGTTTAAGTCCTCGCCTTTCAATAGCATCATTCTGTATTACTTTGATTTCCATTGGGGCAAAAAGCGAACGCAGGTCACCAAGCCACTTTGTAATCTGAGGCGATGACATACCGTTCCCTGCACCTTTTCCGGAAGCACTGTCATTTCCGTAAATCTGAGAAAGGGCGGAATCCATAAGAAGCTCCTCTGCTGTAAGTCCGGCACCGCCCATATTATTTATCTGCTGTTCGGCATCACTTCCCAGAATCAGCCGCCAGCGTTTAAGAAATTCTTTATTTTCCATCATATATCACCAAAATCGAAATCATCAAGTTCGTCAAGAGAAACCTTTTCCTCTGGTGTAATTTCAGCAGTTATAAATTCAGCCGCAGCTTCAGGTGAAATTCCCAGCACCTCACCGATATTTTCCGCAATATCAGATTTTTCAGAAGGAGAAAATTCCGCAAAAGTACGTCTTAGACAAATAAGCACAGGTTTAAACTCTTCATCATCAAGTTCCGATATAAAATTGCAAAGCTTTTCCCACAAACTAATCCTGCTTATAAGTGAACGGCGGTTTTTCCGTGAAAGTCCTTCGAACCACAGTGCACCGTCAGCGGGCGGGGTTCCTTTCGACAGTCTGCGGCTGATAAGTTCGGAGAGTTTTTCAGATGAAATTTTTCCACGTTCTGTAAGTACGGCACAGGCGAATCCTGAAACAAGAGGATTTACAGTGTCACTGTCTGCAATGCGGTCAAGCACTAAAACAAAACGTTCCTCATCAAGAAAATCATGTGACAGACAGGCATCATTTACTTTTGATATTACTCTCACTATTTCTTCGGCTGCTGCTTTGTCGCACGCAGAAGCAGAATGCACTCCCAGACAAAATCTGAGAAAGAGCCGCTTCATAAGAGGGATAAGCGGATCAGTCTCAATCCTTCTTATGCTTCCGAAACGAATTATGGCAGAAAGTGTTCCAAGGGTATCACCTGTATCTTTAATATCTGTGCAGTCTGCAGCAAGTCTGCCAACTGCCAGAACCGCTGTTTTTACTGTATCGGAAAGACCGCATTCAAAAGCACGTGAAAGTATTTCTGCTGTTTCCGAAAGGCTCTGTGATTCTGTAAGAGATTTGTTCAGAATATACTTTGCAGTCTGCTCCACAGTATCACCGTTAAGTGAAGCTTCAACTATCTCTATTTCTGTTTCAGGAGTCCACTGGAGTTTCCAGATTTCTTTCCAGGTTGCGTTATCCTGATTTATATAGAGCTGTTCACCAAAATGAATATTAAGAACAGACAACCTGTGCAGAAAAAATGAACGGTTCAGATCAAGAAAAGCTGATTTTTCTGACTTTACACGCAGATTTTCACGAAGATCAAGTTCAAGCTGCTCACCTGCAGCAGAACGAAATCTTTCAAGTTTAAGCTCCTTAAGCTGTCTCATAAAATCATCCTGTACAGAGGTACACACTGTTCCTTCAGGAAGATAACCTATCTTCAGACCTATTTCGGTATCAGCAGCTGCGAGGGATATTTCACCGAAACTTCCGTGTCCCATACAGGTTACAGCAGCATCTCTGAGATCTGAAAGCGAAGGCATATTTCCCCCGCGCATCTGCGCAAGAGTTCCGGCAAGTTTCAGGGCTTCAATTACTTCGGCTGATGAGGCTGAGAATCCATGTCCGCGCTGGTATTCAGCAATTCGTGAAAGATATTCAGCTGAACTGTCTGAAAGCGTGCTCTTTACTCTGTTATTCCACAGTATCTCATAATATGCCGGTGCCCTGCTTCCTGCACCGTAACCTGAATGTGAGGAAAGTTTGTAGTATGAATACGGCATAAGTGTGGCTTTTGCATCTGTCTTCGGAAGTTTTTCAGTAAGTGCCCTGTCCTCTTCTGAAAACGGTACATCTTTCAGTCCGTAAGTATGAAAAGCGCCTGTAATTACAGCTATATTACCGGAACCGCTTTCCTTTTCAGTTTCACTGATAATCCGCCTCATAAATGCTTCACGCAGTATGTTGTGTTCATTGTTTTCAGAAAAATCTCTTATAGATTTTCCGTACGCCTCCGCAGCAGATATAAAATCATCATAATTCTCATTGTGCTCAAAATTATATTCCCAGAACGTATCATTATCAAGACCGGTAGATTTTTTTATATAGTCATAAACTGAAAATTTTCTTTCGCTGTCTGAAACCTGCTCAGCATCAGAGTCATCCTTCAGTGCAAGTACACAGTCTGAAGGAAGATCGCAGAATTTTACAGGAACATTATTTCTGACTGCCCACATCATAGCCTGATATTCAGGTGAAAACTCTGCAAAAGGCCATAGTACCGTTTTTACGGGTGCTTCCTGGGTGTACGCAAGAATTGCTGCAGGCATACCAGAGGACACAGAGCACAGAGGAGAAATAAAACTGCTCAGATCATAAGGTCCTTCAATCAGAACTGCTTCCGGTCTGCAGCGGTTCAGAAATTCTCTTACATATAATGCACAGGCAGGCGAAAGATGTCTTACACCAAAATAATGAGCCATTACTGGTTACGCTCCTTACACTCGCTGTACAGTCCGGCATAGGATTTTCCGCGTTTACGCATAACGTTCTCAAGATATTCTGTCCATACAGCCTTATCCTTCGATTCATCCTTTACAATTGCTCCCTGCAAAGCGGAGGCAAGTTCGGAGTCACCTACAGTTCCGTCACCAAAACTTCCGGCAAGAGCCATGCTGTTTACAAGCAGGGATATAGCCTCTGCGGAAGAAAGTACTCCGGATGTTGACTTCAGTTTTATCTGACCGTCAAGGGTTTTCCCCTCACGAAGTTCACGGAAAACAGTAACAACACGTTCAACTGCACTGTCATCAGGGAGTTTTGCATTGAGATGGAAGTTATCAGCCATCTGTGCAACACGGGTTTTGACGATATCAATTTCTGTTTCCATATCAGAAGGTGCAGGGAGTACAACAATATTGAAACGTCTCTTTAAGGCTGAAGACATTTCATTTACGCCCTTGTCTCTGGTATTTGCAGTAGCTATAACAGAAAATCCCTTCTTTGCAGCAACTTCCTCTGAAAGTTCCGGAACAGAGATTCGCTTTTCAGACAAAATTGAAATAAGAGCATCCTGAACTTCGCTTGCACAGCGTGAAATTTCTTCGATACGTGCAATAGTACCTGTTTCCATGGCGTTGTAAACAGGGCTTTTTACAAGAGATTCAAAAGAAGGTCCTTTGGCAAGGAGCATTGCATAGTTCCATGAATAACGTATCTGTTCTTCAGTAGTTCCGGCTGTACCCTGAATTACTCTGGAAGAATTCCCGTTTATAGCAGCTGTAAGGTGTTCGGAAAGCCATGATTTAGCGGTACCCGGTTCACCTATCAGGAGGAGTGCTCTGTCCGTTACGAGAGTGGCGATACATATTTCAACAATTTTTCTGTCGCCCATGTATTTTGGGGTAATTGTAACGTTACCGGATTTTCCTCCCATGATATAAGTAAGAACGGACTTTGGGGACATCTGCCATCCTGCAGGTACAGGGTTTGTTTCATTTTTGATAAGTGCGTCTATTTCATTTTTATAAAGAAGCTCTGCAGGGAGACGTAAGATTTCATTTGACTTTGCCATTGTGTTATGATTCCTTTCCTGAATATTTTGAAATAGTATTATCTATACTGAGAAGATCATATTTTCCTCTTGAAGGATATTTTGAGTTCTTAAGAAAATCTTCATATACTTTTTTTATCTTTTTTAGTTCACTCAGCTTATCTTTATCAGACAGAGGAAATTTCTCAAAATAATTCAAAACAAACGCTATTGAATAGTGAGGTTTATTATCTCTGGTGAACCAGCATACATAATCATAAACGATATCTTTGTATTTTTCAGGGGCCTCATTTAAAATATATCCTGAAAGAAGATCGATATTATATACATTAGGAAATTCGTGTGCGGTTGAAAAAACAAACTCTGCTGCATATTTCTTTATGCGTTCTGCATCCTGTGAAGAACAGAGACGATTTTTTAAAAGATGAACAAATAAAGCTGATGTATTTTCACAAAGTGATGAAAAATCAGAGGTTTTTTCTTTGGACGATGTACCGGATATAAGCTTAAGTATACCTTTAAAAACCGGAGCAGAGTTTTTATTATTTTCTCTGAACGACGTATCAGCTATCAATTTAAGTACACTTTCAGGAATGCTTTTAAAAACCGGAACAGAGTCTTTGCAGCAGTACGGTAAATTTGTATTCCAGTTTATGTAATATGTGTTATCTACTGCTGAAAAAATAATATTATGCAGAATATGAAGTATACTGATTCGGTTTTTTACCGAAATATTTTCAAGTGTATCAGATAAATTATCAGGATTTTTCTGAAGATTCACCAGGAATTCAGAACTGTAAAACGTTTCAGGATCTTTTCTGTACAGATTATGTACCAGTTCTTCATAATCCGGATTTTCAGGATGATTTTTTACATTGTCCGCCATCATATAAGCGAGTCTGTTAAGAACTTTTTCTGCACCTGTGTATTTGACTGAATTTTTACAGAAATCAGAGACTTTAAGAATGCATTCTTCGGCATCAGCTTTATTTTCAAGCATTTCAGCAGCATCATCAAGTGAAAGTTCAGATTTAACATTAGTTCCTGAGTTATCAGATTTCATTTTTTCAAGTACACAGCAAACATATTTCTGAGCAAAATCTGAACAAATTTTATTTTCTGAAAGTTTTATATATTCTGCGTTGACCTTTTTGAATTTCTCTGCACTTTCAGTCATTTTTATCCATATTGGTTCAGCTTCAGGAGGATTGATAAGTGCAAGAGAAGAAGTTACAGTATTTTTTATTTTTCCTTTCTGGGTGTGATACATTTCCATAAGAGTAGATGTATTTTTATCAGACAAAGCCATAGCTTTTATCGCCTGAACGCGTACACCCTGCGGATTTTCCTCATTTTGCGCAAGCTCAGTATACCATTCGTTTTCTTCCGCGCCTGAGATACTGCAGATATATTCAACTTGATTTCCTGTTTCCTTAGGGTTTGATAAATCAATACTTTTTTTTAGCAGCGGTACAATACTTTTACCGTAATGCCTGCAGACTGTATCAGCTAACGCACTAATATAAGCATTGTTTGCACCTGCCTTTGAAATAAATGCAGCAAGTACCCTCGGATCATTTATAACTTTTGTATCTGCAAATCTTATACTGTCAGTTCCGGAATTTCCTTTTTTAACAGAGTTTATAAATGGTACTACATATGAATATGGAGTTAAAAGAGAATAGTTTTCAGATAATTCATTTTCAGAGGGTTGGGTTTCAGCAGAATCCGCAAAAGCTCCCTGTGTTACTGCAAGTGCATCTGCAAGTGCTATACAGTCTGCAATCTGTGGTGCAGGATTTTCTGATGAAAAGAGTTTTTCGCACATAAGATAAAGTTTACCGAAAACCTTATTTGCTTCTGATAAAGGCTTAAAATTCTCAAGTGCACGCTTAAGTCTGAAATCTTCACTTATTACTGAACATCCTGCTGCTGCAGATAAATAAAGACGTGTTCTTAATTCATAAAATGGTTTGATATCCATGTTCATTATCCCCTTTCATTTCAGCACAGACGTATTATTTTATGCGGATTTACAATTGAAACCGGACAGAGATAAAATTTTCTTTCCGTACTGCTGTAGAAAAGCTCACCAAGAAGTGCACCGTTTTCAAGGCTTTCTTTTCCAAGAACAGAAAGAACTTTGCAGGTATCCGGATAATTTTCATTAGAACGCAGAGTTATGGTTTCATCATTATATTTAAGTACAGCGTGACCGTCAGAAACAGAAAATTCTATTGAGTCAAACGGAATAAGAAAGGCTGCTGCTGAGTCAGAAAGTGTATTTTTGAGCTCGTTTTTGGCTTTTTTAACGGCTTCTGAAACTGAACTCTCCGCTTTTGAAATGATAAGAGAATAAACATTGTCATCCGGTTCAGTCGTTTCAGCAGATTCCCAGCGGATACGTTTATTGAGACCGCCTGGATAGTGATATAATTCTTTAATTTTGTAAAGACTGAAAGCAGAGTCATCAGCCTTGACGTATTTGAGTGCTTTGAGCGGACGGATATTTTCGGTTTTTGAAATCTCGCCGCTTTCAAGGTCAATCCAGTAACCGGTATCAACTTCCGCCATATGCATAGTATCATGAATAACCGTAAATGAAAGCTGTATAATTTCTGCATTTTCCTTATAAAGTCCTATCTCTTTCAGCTGAGTAAGCTTCCATATGCCTCCCATAGCTTCATAGAGAATACTGTCCTCGGGTAAAACTTCACCGCTTTCAAGTTTGGAATTTATGTATTCACGGCTTTTCTTTACAGTTGAAGCCAGCTTTACACAAAGAGCTATAAGGCGTTCTGCTTCCCTGTCATCAGGATTTTCGGAAATTTTCTCAGCAGCAGAAATAATTTCATTCATAATTGCCTGTGGTTCCGGAAGATAATAATCACCCAGCTGCTTTGCAATATTTTTATACTGCACAGCTGAAGAACTGTTTACAGAAGATATTCCCCTGTTCAGAATGTCATTTACAAAGTTTTCAGCAAGATCAAGTCCTTCTGCCTGTTTTTTAAGTTTTTTGGTAACAGCTGCCTTATTTGTTTTCTTTTTTTTCTCCGAATCAGGTGCATTTTCCGCTGCGGCTGCCTTTTCAGCTTTTTTAGCAATTTTTTCACGTTTGGCAGCTATATCATCAGGAACCTCTGAAACTTTAAACTCCTTTCCTGCAAGCCATTCAAACATTATCGCAAGACTGTGCTTGCACGGAAACTGACGGCTTGGACAGGAACATCTGAAAACCGGAGAATCCCCTGAAAAATCAGCAGAAGTACTGTACGGTTTACTTCCGCTTCCCTTGCATTCTCCAAAAATCAAGGTTTTGTCCTCGCTTCTGCAAAGAGAAATAAATCCCCCGCTGCGTGAAATCTTCTGTCCGTTTGAAACAGCCGATGTATTTGGCGCTAAAGAACGCACAAGTTCATCGGTTATTATTTCTGCTGATGGCATATCATCAATCCTTTCGCTTCGTATTAATGTTGTTTTATTGCAGTAATTTTATATATTCACTGAAAAAAATTACATTTATAATGTGTTTATATATATTCTACCACATTTTTGTTTTCGTTTCAACAGAAATCGCCCGTTTATGCCATATGGCACAGACGGGCGATAACAAGTTATTCATCGACTTGGAGTGCAGAAGAGCCTTATTCGATTATTTTATCTCCCTCAGATACACAGACACTTTGTTCTGAATATTCTTTGCGGTTTCTTCTGCACTCTGACCGTCATTAAGATAAATTTCCATCTGTTCATCAATGATTTTATTAATGCTGCTGTCATATATAACAGCTCTCGAAGCTGACTCTGCCATGCTGCTGATCATTTCATAATTGTTTCCCAGAACCTTTTCAGCTTCCGAACGTTTTACTGGAATTTCAGGGAAGAACTCGTAATTCCTGGTATCCTGTATATCATCGGATAAAAGAACTTTCAGAAACTCCCATGCATATTCCTTGTTTTCTGATTTTTCGGCAATTGCTGCAGAAAAGGACGTAGATATAAGCGTGCCCTCTGTTCCTGAAGAAGGATAATCAATATATACAAGATCTTCCTTTATTCCATTTAGTTCCGTAATATAATATGAATTAAGTTCACAACAGTAAAATACACATTTTTTATTTTCAAAATCATCAAACTTCCCGTTTGATTCTTCTTTTGATTCCCTGTTGATTATATTAAGAAGGCTGATAAAACTCTCATTGTCAAAATCACATTTATAACTGCTGAAGTCAACAAATTCGGTGATGTTCTTCTTTATTAGATCAAATACAATGTCCCTTGAATCGCCTGAAAACAATCGTTTTTCTTCTGACATACGATTCAGCTCATCAAATGTGGCAGAACTGATATCTCCTGTATCAGATTTTCTTCCAACGATTTCATTTATTTCAAAAAACAACGGAATCTCGTACTGTACGCCGTTTCCGGAAAAAACTTTGAATACGCTGTCATAATAATCATTACGGTTAATTCCGTTTTCACCGTCAATATAATCATTCAGGTCTGTAAACATTCCAAGTTCTTCATACCTTTTCATGTCGATTGTTCCGCTGTTTATAACGATATCAGGGATAATTCCTGTGATAAGATCCCTGTTAAACTGATTAAATCCGGATATACCACAGTCAGAATATTTGCCATATTCCCTGACTGTTATTCTGCAGTCTTCATGAGTACGGTTAAACTCTGAAATTTTTTTCATAACAGGTTTACTTATGCTGTCGCAGGCTATTGTGACTGTATCTCTGCTCTGTATTATTTTAAGTTTCTCATCAGAAACCCTTTCAATCATAGAGATACTTATTTTAAAATCAAGGTTATTCGGATCAAAACTAAGAAGATAATCATTTACGCCGCATAACATTCTGTTACTGTCAAGCATCGCAACCGCTGCCGGTGTTGCATCCATATCGGAGTCAATCCAGTTGATTATCTCATACATTTTGTTCTCTGATATTTTATAGCCATATATGCCCTCCGGTTCAGAAACATAAAAATCATATTTTTCATCGCCTGAAAAGAGCTGGTTTTCAACCTTGAAATTAAAATCAGATATCAGTTCCAGACTGTCATCTTTCTCTCCTATTCTGTAAATTTTTCCTGATGTTTTATAATATTCTGAACCTTCAGCAACTGCATAGTAATCATTTTTACCAGCAACCAGATGCATTCCGCTGTTGTTTTCGATTTTATATTCTTCCCTGAAAGTTCCGTCACTGTTGTAAAAATCCACAACATTATAATATCCGCATACGATTGTGCCGTCTTCTCTTACAATAAATTCGTCATAGTCCCGGTATCTGCTTTCTGACTTGAGCTTTTCATCTGTATCAGGAAGTGAAAAATGTATTGTTTCAATGAGATTTCCATCCCTGTCGTAATGATCAATGGTATTAACTTCGTCATTTGTTCTGTCTTTAGTCGGAAAATCAGAATCATAGGTATGTTTTAAAAGATACAGTTCATCATTTTTATTGACATACATATGTACCGGTACATATGAGATTTCATACGATTTATCCT
>JAUNJJ010000243.1 GCA_030533325.1 Oscillospiraceae bacterium | reverse complement strand
GATCAAATTGCGCTACCATATGTTGTTTGGTCGTGTGGTCATGAATTCGATGATGTTGGGAACCTTGGCTTCCATGTTAATAACAATCCAAAACTTGAAAAAGTAGAGCATATATAGCTGTAGAGGAGTGATCTTATGAGTTTAAAAAGTAAATTGAGTACCATGATGTATCTTTTTATAAATAAAGGTCTGAGTTGTACAAAGTGGTCTTTTGCAAAACGGGGGGGGTACAAGGGAAAAATTGTGTTATCTTTCCAGATGTTGAGTTTGGTAGTGAACCATATTTGATTGAACTCGGCGATAATGTCAGGATTACAAATGGTGTCCGTTTTGTTACACATGATGGTGGGCTTTGGGTTTTAAAGAACCTTGGCAAAATTGATTCCAATGTTGGTAAATTTGGAAAAATCAAAATTGGGAGCAATACACACATCGGATGGAATGCCATTATCATGCCGGGGGTAACCATAGGAAAGAATTGTATAATTGGATGCGGTGCTGTTGTAACTAAGGATATTCCGGATAATTCAGTGGCTGTAGGCGTACCCGCTAAAGTAATAGAGTCGATCGATGATTACTATTCTAAAGTGCTGGCTAATCATGATATAATCGATTCAAGCGACTATAGTGCAAAGATGGAATATTTGAGAAACAAGTACATGACGGAGTAGGTGAAACTGTCAAATACACTATCCGCTCTAAGTTGGAAGAAGGTGCATATTTTGTTGTCAGTATTAAAAGAGGAATTTGTATATCATTATGGAAACAAAAGGCTTGTACTTTTGCGATCATTATTGTGCTATTTTCGTGTTCTTAATTTTAGAGTGGTAGTTTTGATATGTTATATGCAAAAGACACGCCGTTTGCACGAGAAAAAGAGGATAAAGAAGAAACTAAAGTTAAAATATGGTGTAGACATTGGGCTGAACACAAAAATAGGCTTGCATCCGTGGGTCGAACACTACTATGGGCTTGTTTTGGGTGATGGAGTCGTTATCGGAGATCAATGTACATTGTATCAAGGCGTAACATTAGGACAGCGCAAAAATAAATATCCTGTAGTCGGAAATAACGTAATAGTATATCCTAATTCAATTATTTTGGGCGACATTCAAATCGGTGATAACGCTATTATACTTGCTGGTTCCGTCGTTTTGAAAGATGTATTGCCTTACAGTATTGTAGGTGGAAACCCTGCTGTTGTAAAAAAGATGATTATATCTAATGTCTAAGAGATAGTTTTCTAATTCTGAGAGGTAAGTCGTATAAATGATAGAATATAGAATAAGTTGTGGTGGACACATATGAAATCTTTAAAAAAGAATATAATGTATAATACAATATATCAGTTTCTGATATTGTTTTTGCCTTTTATTACTTCCCCATATTTGGCTCGAATTATTGGGCCGAACGGTGTGGGGGTTTACTCGTATTCTCATTCCGTAGCACAATATTTCGTTTATGCCGCAATGCTAGGACTGCAAAACTATGGAAATCGTTCCATAGCCTCTGTTTGTAATAATCGCATTGAAAAATCAAAGGTTTTCTGCGAAATATATTGTATGCAGATTACCACGGCTTTGTTGAGTACAATAGTTTATATAGTATATTCTTTTTTTTCAAAGGATGTTACGGCTGCGTTAATCATGATAATGTATGTCGCATCAACTCTATTTGATATAAATTGGCTTTTCTTTGGGACTGAAAATTTTAAGATAACAGTTACAAGAAATACAGTAATTAAATTATTGTGTATGGCGTGTATCTTTCTTTTTGTTAAAGATAGATCGGACACATATGTTTACATAACTATAATGGCAGCATCTAATCTTTTAAGCCAAATAGTTCTTTGGCCTTTTGTAAAACGAGAAGTTGATTTAAGTCTGCCGAAGTGGGCTGATGTGAAGAAACATTACAAGCCTAATCTCATGCTTTTTATCCCAGTAATCGCTATTAGCATATATAAAATCATGGACAAGATCATGCTTGGCCAGATGACTACGATGGCTGAAGTGGGTTATTATGAATATGCAGAGAGAATATATAATATACCTCTGCTTCTTATCACAGCTATTGGAACAGTAATGCTCCCTAGAATGACGTTTTATTATTCTAACGCTCAGATTAACGAAGCGCAAAAATACTTATTGAAATCTATGGACATGGTGTTAGCTTTCGCCAATGCTGCGATGTTTGGTATGATGTCCATAGCAAATGATTTTATTTCAGTTTATTATGGAAGTGATTTTGCTGATAGTGCTAAGATATTACAGTATCTCTCTACTACAATAGTTTTTCTTGCCGCCGGGAACGTTTTAAGAACGCAGTTCATAATCCCCAAAAAGAAAGATAATATTTACATAAAATCCGCGGTATATGGTGCTGTTGTCAATTTTATAATCAACATTTTGTTGATTCCCTCTTTTAGAACATCAGGTGCTGCAATTGGTACGATTTCTGCTGAAGCTGTTGTTTTCTTATATCAAGTAATGGCTGTCAGAAAAGAAATCCCCTTGAAAAAATTTGTGGGTTCAGAGATTCTCTATTTTCTTGCTGGTGTGGTGATGTGTTTCCTGATTTCTTTTATAAGAATTGACAATACTATCATTTCTTTAATTCTAAAAGTTTTGATAGGTGGAATAATTTATGTCTGTGAGTTTGCTATTATTTTCTATATTCAGAATAAACAAAATCCTATAAAATGGGTTATCAATTTGAAAAACAATAGATGATGTATTATTTTTCTGAACCCATTATTTTGAAGGCTCATAGCTAAGTTTGATTGTATTTCAAATCGATGAGGTTCATATATGAGAATAAAGAAAAACAGCAAACAGTTTCGTTTGTTTGAGAAAAGCTATTGGAATTATTTTTTAGAATTAGAGGAACAGTTCATTTCTACGAAGCGGTATGTTGCGTTCGACCGAG
>JAUNJJ010000085.1 GCA_030533325.1 Oscillospiraceae bacterium | reverse complement strand
ATCTGTTCCTTGAATCTAGCGGTATTCCTTCCTGCTGCCAGTTGATAGCATCATAAACAAAGTTACTGATCTGGTCACGAATAGGCACAAAGCGTATAAGGTTTCCTCCGTCCCTGTGCCATGAAATAACATTCGCTCTGAAAGAATCATAGTCTTTCTGATTCTTAGGATCTATCTTAGGCTGTTCTTTTACAATCGGCTTAAAAGGCTGAACAGGTTCGACTGTTACTTCAACAACTTCGTCGTTCGTCGGCTGAGAGACAGAAGTCTTATCTGGAACAGGTACAGGATCAGCGACTTTTCTGACAGTTGCTGTACTTGTAAGTTTGCTTACAAACTCTCCAAAGTCAAGTTCAAAGAATATCTTTGTTTTTATTCCGGCTATGCAGCTGTTGCTTGTAACATCAAGGGTTTTGTTAGTCCAGAAACTCATAAATGCTACGAGGCGCTTTCTATAATCAGCTTTCAGTTCCTGTGCGATCTGAGTGGACTGTACTATGTTTCCTATTCTGTTTTCTACTGATTCAGGGAGAGATGAGTGCCAGCCTAAGCAGAATTTCGGAAATGATGAAATATCATGCAGCACTTCGTTTACAGCAGGCTCAACTATGTCTCTCAGGATATATCTCGGAGTTTTATGATCAGACATTGCTTCATAAAGGTTTATTACAGCATTCTGTGTAAACGGGAAAAGCGATATTTGCTTTCCTGACGCAAGCTTGAATTTATCCCAATGGTCGTGCTCCTTATCTTCGTGTACAGGCATATCTTCGGAATATGCACCGTTTTTCACCCATGTGTCGAGAGTTTCACTATCAAGAGAGATGGCGTTAAGATACTTTGAAACGAACTGAACAAGATCACTTTTGTTCTCACCGATAATGCCGTCGTTTATAGTTATCTGCTTAGTAATACGGTCACGGTAGTTATCTCTGAACTGGTTGTAATACTGAGTAGTAGTACCTACAACGGAAATAAGCTTACAAAGGTTATCTACTGCGTTAGATCCGGTATGACCAGTTACAAGGGCATTGAGCAGTGCCTGATTGACACCTGTGAAGGAGGTTATGTCCTCAACAAGCAGTATCAGGTTCTTGCCTTTTCTCTTTATTTCTTGCCGGATTTCCTTGAAAATCTGCTGAAAATCGCCAGGTTCAATTCCGGCACTCGTCTGTATAACGGTTTCGACAAATGAGTTCATGTATGCAGTTATTTTTTCAATAAACTCATCATCATCGCCTTCCATAAGACTGTTAGCAAAGTCCTGAGCCTTACGATCAGCATCATCAAGCTGATTGATGAAATCAATGTCAAGTGTCAGATCAGCTTTTGAAAACTGAGCTATAAGATCAAGATCAACGCCTGATGAGCTTGTTATCTTGCTGTAGATCCTGTCGATAGGGCCACCGGCAGCCATCAGCCGTTCCTGAAATGCAGAGTTATTGAGTAAAGCAATAAGCTTCTTGCGCTTGATATTTCCTAATACTTCACTTGTGTCATTCTCTATTTCAACAATGAACTGATGATAGATCGTTGACTTGAATTTACTTTCGGTTATAGCTTGATTTGCTTTTACAAGACGTTCGTAAGCTTCCTTATTCGATATTTCTTTTACTTCCTTAATTTCAAGAAGCTGTCTGATTGTTCCCTTAAGAGTATTATCACTTCTGCGTATAAGAAGAACTACATCATCTTTTTCTTCCTTTGCAGAAAGCATAGCATATAGCCAACGGATAAAGTGAGACTTACCAGCACCGCTCGATCCTTCTACTATAACAAACTGATGTTCGTTACGTGTTAGGTCATTATTAAATATATCCCTGTATATATCTTCTTCCGATTTGTAACTTTCTTCAAACTGATCACCTGATTTTGTGGCGACTACTATTTTGCGGAAAGGGACGTGGGTAGCAAGAAAATCACTGTCAGTACAGTCAATAGAGTCTACTCTCAGTACCTGGCTGATTCTCTTTTTAGCAATAGCTGTATTCATCACTTCACCGCCTTTTTGATAATGATATGTGTAATGTCAGAAGTGAACTCGTGTTCCTCATTTGGAAACAGATGCCATGTTTTTTCACTGTCGAGATTTTTTTTCAATTCTATCTCTTTGTTATCATGAAGGAGTCTGAGAGCATTTGACATAGCGAGGTTCAGAATCTGTGATGTTCTGGCATTCTTTAAAGCAACAGATGAACTGCTGTGAAGATTATCAAGAAATTCGTCAATGGAGTATTCTTTTCCTTTTTCTATGCTTCCTAACACAATAAAATCTTTAAGTGCTGTATACATATTAGGAAGAAAGACTTTAGCCTGTTCTTGGAAAAAACCGAAACCAAGAAAGTTGATCCAGAATCTTACACCAAGAATAACGTCTTTTTCAAGTTTAAGTGAAGGGATACCGGTTTCTGCATTTATAAGTCTTATGACTTCGGCAGAAGTAGTAACAGAACCATAATTAAGCCATTCATCGTTTGCTTCAAGAAAGCATGATATGATCTTATAAAAATCAGAAGATTTATCTTTAAAGACAACTGAATTACAAAACAAACGGAAAGCTGTTAATGATTTGATATCTTCTTTCTTACCCGTGAATACAACTTTTTTATCTTCGTTATATCCTATAAGCTCAAGCTCCTTAGCAGTTTCAAATACAGGGCTGAAGTACGAAGTTTTAGCAGTACTCAGTTTAGATGGAACAAGAATACTATCCAGTTCTTTTTCATCTATCGGACCTTTATCCACTACAATCTGGCTTATAGAGAGAACTCGTTCCGGAATAGGTTCGGTCTTAATCGGACTAAAAAACATTATGTCAACTCCTTCTTAATAATATAATCATATTTACAAGCACCGTTTACCAGCTCTGATATATTCTTGTTTCTGCCAGAAACATAAAAATCGGATCTAACAACATAAATGCGGTGGTATTCTTTGCCGGAAGCAGTGTTCAGTAATTTACCTGCCAGTGTAGAATCATCGTTTATACAGAAGACAATGGTTCCTGAGAGGTAATAATGACTGTTCATGCGGCTGAGTTCAAAAAACTCACTGTAACCCATACAGCACTGCGTGGGGATAACAGAATTAATGTTCTGTAGTTCGGATGCACATGATTTT
The DNA here is from genome assembly GCA_030533325.1 of Oscillospiraceae bacterium. Classification (GTDB taxonomy): domain Bacteria; phylum Bacillota; class Clostridia; order Oscillospirales; family Ruminococcaceae; genus HUN007. The sequence goes on along the minus strand of JAUNJJ010000085.1, from coordinate 13,086 downwards.
TCGTCAGGCATTACAATAATGTCAGCTCCGGCTGCGAATAGATCCTGTACCAATGCATCAGAGTCATTTTCGCATATTATAAGCATTTCTTCAGCACTGTTCATTATATCACAAAGTTTTCCCTTGGGTACTGATACAGGATAGTATACCGGTTTCTTTAATGGGAAACTCTTTCTTTTTTCAGTACGAATATTGTTATGATTGTTGCATCCGGCACAGTATTCATCAGTAAGCAGATAAATGTCATTGAACATAGACGACCAGCAGCTTTTTCCGATTCTTCGGAGTTTTGATGCCAGTTCGTTTATGTCTGAATAAATGCTTTTGCTTTCATCATCACGGACTTTGCTGAAAATATCAGCAGTCTGAGCTGTGTCATACCTGATTCTTTTATCAATAAGCTCTATGTTGAAGATATACCTGTCATCATAGTATTTAACATCTGTGATCTGGATCAGACCAGCCCTTCTTAACAGGAGAATAACATAAACATTCCATGTTATGTCAGCGTTGTTTACTTCAACGTAGAAAGTATCAGTATCATTGTAATTGGGCTTAACTGATGTATCAATCACAATTGAATCAAGCTGTATATTGGCTTTTCGGCTGTTGAGCATGCTGAACCAGCGTCCGCTTAGTTTCTCTACTGTAAGAACTTTTTGTGTCATGGACATTGCTGCGGCTATATCATCATCTGTGTAGAGCATAACGCCAAGGCATGGTATACCATCACGTCCGCCTCGTCCACACTCCTGATAATATTGATCAGGGCCTGATGGAACATAGGAATGGATGACAGTTCGTACATCTTTCTTGTCTACGCCTACACCAAACGCACATGTGGCAATCATAAGGTCAAACTTATCGTTTACCCATTCTTTTATGATTCGTTCACGGTCAGCAGATCCTGTTCTGCCGGTAAATACTCTTGTATTGTCAAAACCGCATTCTGCCAATTCGCTGCGTATTGTTTCAGCATCGTCAGGCGAATTTACATATATTATCATAGGTCGGGGAAGTTTGCAGGCAAGTTCTTTAATCCTGGTGTGCTTCTCTGTATATGAACGGCACTTTATAACGTCAAATCTTGGCTCTTTTCTTAGTGTGTCCAGCCTTATCTCTATCCATCGGTCATTGTCGGAGTAGAACAGTTTAAGATTATCGACTGTTTTTTTGCAGAAAGTAGCAGAAAGAAGAAAAGTCCTGAGTATAGGATTATCCTTTGCAAGAAGTCTTCTGAAAGAATCGAGACACTGAAAGTCAACACGGAATGAAGCACCCCATTCAATTATTATATGGGCTTCATCTATAACAAGGTTTTTCAGATATCCTTCAGAATTAGCCTTGAATATACTGTTTTGTATTCTTATGTTCTTTATAAGAGCTTCCGGCGAAACGAACAGCATCTTTACAAGTTTTTTATCAAGTGCGTTTACAAGCTCATCTACATTACATCCGCTGTGATAATACATTATTTCTTTTTTATTCTCAGGTTCGATTATATTTGCAGCATTTCTTTGCTGATCAAGCATAAGCGAGATAGTAGGGACAATAATGACTGTCAGACTGTCATTGTACTGATAAGAAACGGTTTGCGTTACAAGGCTTTTTCCTCCACCGGTTGACATAGCAACCATAGCTGTATATCCAGCAGGAACTCTGAGTGCGCCCATAACTGCGATTTGCTGTTCTATCGATTTGAAAGATTTAAATTTTCCTTTTGTAAGCTTGTATATATATGGATTTGTTTCTTTAATTACAGTATCATTATCAGTTGTCCTTACAGGCTCACAGTCAAATACAGCTCTTACAAAAGTTTCATTAACATACTGTGGCAGGTCAAGATTAGTGTAGATGTTGCCTTTAGAATGGTTTATCATTAATCCGAAACGGTTCGGTTGGGATAAATTATAGCCTTTAATTTTAATATCAGTTTTAAGGAACAGAAGATAGTTTCTCAGAGAGCATTCAAACTCTATCTGATTTTCAGCTGTCTGCCATGCTATAAAACGCTGATAGGCATTTATCATACGTACCGCCACCGCAGAGCGGGTATTATCGTTATCAAACAGTTTTATACTGTTTGTAGTCAGATCAGGAGCATCAAAAAAATCCTGAACTTTACGGATTATATCCTGATTGGTCATCGGCTCATCATCCTTACGTAACATACTGAGTCAAGAACGATATTCGGCTTGGAAAAAGCTTCAAGAATGATTTCGTTAAATTGCATCTTATCTACCGGATCAATATCTCTGCCGAAATATACGGAAGCAGCACAGACAGAACAGAATTCTCTGTCAAGGGTGTCTTTAAGTGCTTTTATACGTCTGAGTTTTCTGAATTCCTCAATAGCCTGTTTTTTTGCTGTGTCATAGCAGGCTGTAACTTTGCCTGTCCATTCCGAAGCAGAGTGAGTTTCCTTGAACCATGAAAGGTTGGAGATGGCATATCTTTCCCTTATGCCGAGAAAGTCCTTTGACGGAGAACGTTTGCCGAAGTTAGCAAAGTAGTTCCTTAGCTGAGTGACAGGAATACTGAAATATTTTCTAAACTCTTTTATTATATCAGGATCAGTCTCAACGCTCATTCCGTCTATTGAAATATATGTGCTGATTATTTCTGATGAAAGAAAGCCACGATATTGATTTATCAGCTTTAATGAAATCCCATTCTGAAGAAGGTGAAGTTCATCAGGAGTAATGTACCAGTTGAATATAAAGCCTTCCCAGTCAAATGAACTTTCAAGAGCAAAAGCAGCACATCTTCCTTTATAAGCAGATACAGCATTATTTACAATACTATCAAAAATGCCATCGCCTGGAGCAAAGAAGTGGAGATAGTCATTGCTTAAAGCAAGGTTACGGTCAAATGTACCCTGAATGGAGTGAATATCGTTCTGAATCGCTTTATCTCCGTTCAGTGCTCTGATATGATTCTGCATCTGATTAAGCTTGTCTTTTATCATCATATCCATATCAGGAGGAACAAACATTGTATTGTACGCTGATTTCGGAGAGAATGAAGAAGCATTGAACCTTACAACATTTTCAGACACACTGTTTCCACGGAAACCAGCTAGAGAAGACCAGGACATCATAGAATTGCGGAAAAGCTCACTTTCATTCTCATTATAACGTTTAACGGTTTTCTCGATTTCCTTGTTTATATACTGATATGTATAGGCTGCTATATCGAAGTGGCGTTCTTCCTTGACCTGTTTTTCGATTTTTTGTATTTCGCTGATCATAGAATCAACGATAGATGAAAGTCCGTACTTAAAGTCATTCATTACAGCGGTTCTGATCTGTTCATCAATATCGTTCATGATGATCTCAAGACCACTTTGTGATTTGTTGAATATATTCAGCCCCTTGTTCCATATGTCAGCAAGATCTTTTTCTACGGAATCCTCTGCGTATACAATCACTGATACGACGTCCTTGGTTTTGTCTCTTCCTATTCGGTCAAGGCGTCCTATACGTTGTTCAAGTGTGTTTGCACTCCATGGAAGGTCAATGCAGATAAGTTCATCAGCTTTCTGAAAATTTCTGCCTTCACCACCGGTCTCATCAGAAAGCATTATTCGGTATCCAGGTTCATTCTGAAAGCGGTATGTATTAAGTTCTAGCTCGTCAGGAGACATGCCTTCGCAGAAAAAGGTACAGTGATCCTCTCCGAATACTTTGGTAAGCAACTGCCTGAATATTCTGTGTGTACCTGTGAAATGCGTAAAGATAAGAACTTTTTTATCGTAGGCTTCCTGTTCCAGATAATCGCAGACCGCTACCATTCTCGACATCGAATCCATTGGATCATCAAGAATGCGACGGATATTCTTGACCGTGCTTATGTCCTCTGAAATCCATCTGGCAGTAAGTTCTCTGATTTCAGTTGGAACAGAACGGTTCTTTTTCAGTTCATCAGAGAAAGCGGAGGAGGAACTGAAAAACGCACTGATAAGTGGAAGAATACTGCTGTCAAAGTCTTTTTTATCAAATCTTTTGCCGGAAATCCAGTCAGATAACAGGGAATATATTCTGAATTCAGTATTATTAAACTCAGTATCCATTTCATAAGGTATCTTCTTCAGAACTCTGGTGTTGGTGTCTTCCGGCTTTTTCCTATTTCGTATTATACATTTTTCAAGCTGATAAGCTTCACAGATATATGCTACTGTTCTTTCAAGTCTCAACAGAGAGAAGTTTTCAGCTTCATAACAGAAGTTTTCAATATCCTCCTCTATTTTTTTGTCATTTGTTTTGTCTGCTATGTCTTCCAGTGTATCAACAAGTTCGTCATATGCTTCGCGGGTATCTTCATTGTGTTCGTTATTTGATTCCCTGATAGCTTCCTTGTAGTCGTCAAGATAACTAACAGCTGAGTGTACTTTGCGGACAATCTTGTTCTGTAATTCAAGCAGTTCTATGAATTTGCTTTCATTCATGCCGTAGTATCTGTCAGGCTGAATGAGAGAAAGAAGCCTGTGATATTCTTCATTACGGCTCTGGACAGGAGTAGCACTAAGCATGATGACATTATCTGCGTTACGGCTAAGCCTCAAAACAGCTTCATAACGAAGCTCATTATGAAGAACAGAGTGTACTTCATCAACCACAACAAAGTCGTATTTCCCGTTTGCTGCGGCTACTTTGCTCATCGGAGCTATTTTTATATAATTTTTGTTCAGATTTTCGCCTTCAAAAAGTCTGAACTTAAAAGCAAGCTCGGTTTTCCACTGTTCGACAAGTGCGTCAGGTACACATACCAGTATTTTCTTGTTTTTCTTATCTGAAAGATACACTTTCAGAACGGACGCAGCCTCTATCGTCTTACCAAGGCCGACCTCATCAGCAATCATATATCTGCAATTTGGCTCAGAAAGGCATCGCATAACGGTTTTAAGCTGGTAAGGCTTCAGGAATATCTTACAGCCGGCAAGTTCTTTAAATCCGTAGAAAGCGTTGTCGATAGTATGAATAGTCTTATTGACAGCACTTCTTCCGAAATACCACATAGGATTCTGAAACTCAAAGCGTTTTAACTGTGAAAGGGGAGATATTTCTCCGGCGTTAAAGGTGACTTTAATGTCCTTCTCGCATACTTTTACAACTGTTCCGGTATCGTTGGCGAGATAGTAATAAATGAATTCGTCGTTCTTGTCAGTACTGTACTGAACTACATAATACCTGATTCCGCTGTACTCTGCCTGAGAACCGTTGCTGATACGGCAATGCTGAAGCTTTGATAACGGAAATTCAAGTGTTTCCGGAACCTGATAATACTTTTTAAGACCGAGAAGGTCAAAAAACTTCACTTTTGCAGTTTCAGAAAAATCGTTCACTTCAACTATTCTTCCAGAAATGAAATCTCTCGGTTCACTGGGATCTTCGACATCTATTGAACATCTGACATACATTCCCGTTTTAAGCATATCATCACCGCCTGTATTTTAATTTTGTGCTATCCGCAAACAAATGTCCTTGCTTGAACAATACTTGCAGTGAGCACCCCTGTTGTCCTTATATCGTTCATCAGCATTATTTATGATCGCATCTAAATCAATTTCTGATGTTTTCCCTATAAACTCTTTCAGATCGATGATCAGAAAATCATCTTTGAGTTTATCTGTATTTGATGGCTTTGTAAAGCTGCCGTATTTTTTCAGGTTTCCTGAAAGATACTTATATAGCTCTGAAATAATCTGTGACTTTTCATATTCGTTTGAAATTTTGAATTTATCATCTAAAACCTGATACTCTTTAAGAATAATATCTCTAAGATCATTTTCAGATAATCTGTGTCCTGCATTATTAGTAAGGATAGAGCTTTGAAGCATTACTCTCATATAAAAGATTACAAGGAATCTTTCTCTGTACAGCGTCTTTCCCTGGACTACACTTTCAAGAGCAAATTTATACGGACACATGCTGTATTTGATTTTGTCTGTATATTCATTCTCTTTCGTGTAGGATATTCCGGTAGGCTCGCTGTACTTAAGATGCGGAACATAACTATCGACTGAATCACTATGATACTTTTTGACCTTTATTCCGAGCATCTTTATCAGATGATACAGTTCATTGTCCTTGCGGTCAACAGACTTGACATAACTGAGTTTACAGCCTATGCGGTTGAATTCAAGTCCGTACAAAAGGGCATACCTTTTGAAGTTTTTAAACTCCATTTTTGATTTCAGGAATATCTGATAATTCTGCTCCAGTGGTTCATAGGAGTATTCAAAGAAGTTTATATCGAGCGGCCATGGAAGACGTTCGTCCTTGGCTGCACAAATATCCTTGTCGCTGAGACAGCAGAAATGGTAACAGGTTTTGTCTGCTTTCTGTTTTCTGCTTCGTAGGATATCGCCGTCTATCTGTTCAAAGTCCCTTACGATCCAGTTTGCACCGTGCATAAGGCTATCATCCTGACTGAGATAGAACGACATGGTCTGTTTTAGACAAGTGAAAGTGCCTGTATCAGGCAGGTCAATTTTATTCATGCGAGCAAGAAGCTTTGTTACAACTTCCTTCATCTCTTTATCGAGAGACTCCATATCCTGCGTTCTCTTTACAATAAAGTCATGAATACGTCTGTAGAAACGGTTAAAGTTATCTCCGCCGCTACTAAAATCAGAGAAGAAGCTGATAACAATCTTGTTAAGGTCTTCAAGGGCTGTTCTCAGCTCATCAAGCTTATCCTTGCTTACATTCAGATAACCTATGCGCTGTAGTTTTTTATCAGATGTATTAACATATTTACGTAGTTTTTTAAGAGAGTTTATGATACCTGAAAGAGTAGTTTCTTTCTCAATATATGGTTCGATCGTATTGAATGTATTGAGTAGCTCGCCTGGAACTTGTTCCTTGATAATACCTGACTCGAAGCAGTCTTTGATAAGTGACATATCTTCGACTTTAACACATTCGTTATCATTATCCCACATTTCGACGACTGCAACGAAGAAGTGACCGATAGGATAATCGAGAAAATGCCGTTCGCCGAACTGTTCAGGAAAATAAGCCCTGAGTATGTCGTTTACCTTGCCAGACGCAGAATATAGCTGTTCAGTCATATCGTAAAGAACAGGATTGTGAGAACCGTTACGTTTATTCGTTTTTCTTGCGTTTTCAAAAAGCTGGGCACAGTAGCCGGCAAACTCCATAATGTTTTCAAACTCAATTACTTCCAGGTTATTAAGGACTCCTGTTTTTATTTCAAGTTCACCGTTTGAAAGTGTGCCTATATTATCAGCAAGAGTATTGCATGGATAACTGTCGAAAAGCAGTGAAACTGGCTTGAATTCAGTTTTGTCACTATACTTTATTTCTCCTGCCTCGAAAAGAGAGTATATGTTAGTCCATGTCTGATAAATCGCTTCATATTGTTTCTGATAATTAAACAGCAGTATTACATTTTTGAAGCGTGAAATATCTTCTATAGCGCAAAGCATAGCAGGAGTAAACTGATGAATACCATGAATGACAACTGTACTTCTGTCGAGTTTGTCATATGAAAAATCCTTATGCTTGTTTTTTAGTGCTTCCAGTATCTTTTCGTCGATCACGTCAGTTTGAGACGCTCTGTGAAACTCAAATGAAGTTTTTTGTCGGCTGCAGGTGTGTTTATATATGTCTATAAGATACTTCTGATCAGTGTTAAGACGGGAAATATCAAAGCTGTTTGCACTAAGTCCCAGTTCCTTGAACATTCGTATACACTTGACAAGCGATTTTGTGTTATATTCGAGAGAACGTCTGGCGTTTCCTGTTTTGTCTTCATCAAGAGGAAGGGAATGGATCGCATTGTCAACCTCCATTATCTGCTTTACTCTTCTGTTTTCATCTTCCCAGTCAGAGTAAAGAGTATTGATCAGTATGCGTATGGTAGTAAGATATCCGCCTTCCTTTAGCGATAGATATACGTCTTCAAGACCGTTTACCATTGTCTGAGAAACGCAGAAATGAGCACAGTCTTTTATTTCGTTCCAGTACGATTCACGGTTGATCTCATAAGGATCTGAGTATGTATATATTTTCAGTCCCATATTATCTACATCTCCTCGTGCATTTCTTTAAGCATTTCGCCCCAGTTATTGCCCTTTGCATCAAGATTTATGAACCAGATGAAATTATCTATAGCTCTAGTCATTGCAACATAGAGTATTCTTGTTTCTTCCATCATCATTTCTTTTATCTCGGTCTTGGATTCATAGAAGCTGTTTGAGTATTGATTACCGTTAGCGGAGAGACAATATCCGATCTTACCGTCAATATAGGAAACTTCAAGACCGTTTTTATGAGGTTCATCGATTTTAGCATCTGTAGCCGGCATTATAACTGTACCGTATTCAAGACCTTTTGATTTATGAACCGTAAGGCAAATAACTCTAATATCTTTCGTATCTATATCGATTTCTCTTGATTTTGCTTCCGTACCTGTCATTATATTTATATGAAGTGATTCATTGATAGAATCTAGAGTAAGATAGCTCTTCTTGTTCATACGGGATAGTTCTTCAAAGACAAGTTCATAATTTGTACGATAATATTCCTGCATATACTCATCAGACGGAGAATAAGCCTTCCAAGGTTTTGTAGCTTCGTATATAAGACGGAGTGTTTTCAGTACAGGCTCATTCTGTATATCACGAATAAGCTCTTTCCAAGTCTTACCCATAGCTGATGTGTAAAATTTATCAAGACAGTCTATAAAGACAGCAGTCTTTTCCTCATCTGTCTTGCCAAGTATAGAACGTATATCAAAGATAACATTTACGTTTCTTGAATGTATCAAGTCAAAAAGATATGTTGGATTATACGGATTGCAGAGTGCCGATGTAAGTCTGCACAGATCAGTGCTCGGTGCAAGTCTGTAAAGATCACTGTTATTATCACTTTCGATAATAAAATCTCTTTTCTTAGCTTCTTTCAAAATCTCAGCTATCTGACGATTGCCACGGGTAAGAATAGCAATAGTGCGTTCGTTTCTTGAAAGATCTTTAGCTTCCATTTCAGATGCTATTCGCTGTTTCTGTACAGCAATAGCATTAAAAAGCAAATCATAGTATTCTGTTGAATTGATCCTGTCGGAATTATGGTAAGGAACAGGCTGTACAAGCAGGTCATCACGTATATTATTTACCTTAACTCCTCTGAGGGCATCTGTAGTTTGCTCATACTTCAAAAGATTGAGCCTGTTCATGTAGAAGAAAGCTTTGTCAAGTGTATTAAGAAGTCTTCTGTCACTTCGGTAATTGATATTCAGGGTAAATGAGATCCAGTTATCATTGTCACAGCCCATTTTTTCAAAGGCGGTCATAGTAGCACCACGGAAACGATAGATACTCTGTTTAAGGTCACCAACAATGAAGAAACTGAATCCGAGTTTCTTCTGCATAGCGATAAATGAAGCGATTTGTGCATCGTCAGTATCCTGAAATTCATCTATGAATACGTACTTGAACTCATAGAGATTGGTATTGAATGCTTCGTTTTCTATGCACTTGCTGAGATGAAGCATGTATTCAGACAGAGCAACAGCGTTGTTATCTATGAGAAGTGTAGAGTATTCTTTTTCAGTTTCTACGACGACCTGTTCAATTATCTTATTGAGGTAAGGCATTTCTACAGGTGCGTCACCCCATGAACTTATGTCAAGGTTTTTAATGTCACAGCCTTTTTCGTATAGCTTATTAGCTATGTCAAGCATTAGTTTACGGAATTCTTCAATGCCCATAGGTAGGCCGTTGAAGAATATAGGGTTACGTTTATTTTCCTCTTCAAGATAAACAGTAAAGAGGCGGTCGAATATTTTCTGCTTATCGTATCTGCCGCTTATAGTTGTAAAATCTGTACCAATACCGAGAGTTATAGCAGTGTTTGAGATGATCTCCTTAGCGAAGCTATGGATAGTGGAAATACGCATTTTCTCAATGTTTGTAACCATTTCGAGATACTGAGTATTATTGGTAAGTATGAAATAGTTGACAAATAACTGTTTAAGTCTCGACTTCATGTTTAAAGCTGCATCATCAGTGAATGTAAGCATAGCTATCTCAGATGCTGGATTGAATACACCAGAATTTGAAGCATGACTGCACAGAAAGGCTATTCTGGAAACCATAGAATAGGTTTTACCTGTACCGGCACCGGCTTTGACCTGAATATCACGTCCGATTTCGGCGTGTTCAATGTGAAACTGATCGATGTTGAAGTCAGTAGCAGATGCAATAGAAGAGAGAATACGTTCCTGATCTTCCGAGAGTTTTCCGTTGTACACCTGAAAAGAGCTAAAATTTATATCATCGGCTATATAAACAGCTTCAAAATTGAAAACAGAAAATCTGTTGCCTTTAGGTTCAATGATAGTTTCACTGTTGTCTGAGGCATTTATAGCAAGATTTCCGCCTTTTATCATTATATGGTTTCTCGTAAACGCTTCAGAAAGTTGTTTTGCAATTACTTTAAGATCATATTCACCTTTAGTGAATACGATCTGTTTTGTCCCTTTGAAATAAGAACTTATAATGTCATTTATATTTGTGAGGGTTATTCCATCAGAAAAAACAGAAAGACATGAATAAGGAATAACGTCCTGAGCTGGAGGGGTTATGATATACGACGGTTCAAAATGATGCCTTGATATATCGTATTTGTCACCAACCATTTTATCGAATTTCGACTGCTGAAAAGACTGATATACGGCGTATATCTTACGTGCAAAGCTCTGCGTAGTATCAATATCTTCACTAAAAAGTGTGTATTCCGGCTCAGAAACGACATTTAAGCCTAGTCTATTGTATTCAGATTCTGAAAGGAAAGGATAGCATACCATATTCATGACAAGTGGAGAGATACCATACTTTTCAATCATGAGGTTTTTGAGATTGAAAGCATATGACCTCGCTTGTTTTCTCGGAGAAGTTTCTGTACTTTCGTCAGCCATAATGATTTCGTCAGGAGATACTACTTTGCTGATATGGCTCTTGTTCCAGCCCTTAACCTCAATTATCATAAACCCAACGTCTTTTATAAGAAGGCAGAAATCGAACTCTCTGCCTTTAACTTCTCGGTTATAGTAGCAGACAATATCGTCAGGTAAATTATCATTTATGCACTGCCAGACTTTTTTCTCACCTTCGTAGGTGTCTGGCTGCTTGTCTTTCATTGTAGCCATAATAAAACCCCATTATTATTTTCCCAATAACGAAATCAATGTATCTATATCAGCTTTGGTCGAATATTTATTCAGTGATACACGTATGATTTTATTCACTTCTGTACTCATTCCGAGTGCGGAAATAACGTGTGAAGGTTCACCAAGACTGCAAGCTGAACCAGTCGATATAGCAATGTCTTCACTGATTCGTTTGATAAATCTTTCGTTATTGAAGTCTGTTCTGTTAACTAAAATACTTATGATCCCTTTTGCTCTGAATTCGTCAGGAATGAATCCCCTTACCTTATCTAAACTCTTTAATTTTGTGATAAGATAATCGTCAAGCTCACAGATAAGCTTATGATTCTTTTCCATATCCCTCAATGCTATTTCTGCGGCTTTACCAAATCCGACAATGTTATGTACTGCGAGCGTTCCGGCACGGATTCCGCCTTCCTGTTCGCCTCCATGGAGGAGTGCTGTTATCGGTGGCAATCCGTATTTATCTGCTTTGATAAATGCACATCCAATACCTTTCGGGCCGTAGAATTTATGAGCTGATGCCGATAAGAAGTCAATATCAAGATCATGGACATTTACAGGCATTTTTCCTGCTGCCTGTGTAACGTCAGCGTGAATAAGTACTTTATGAGCATGAGCCGTTTTTGCTAATGCAGCTATATCATTGATACTGCCGGTTTCGTTGTTCACGTATATAAATGAAGCAAGAACGGTTTTATCTGTAATAGCTTCTTCGAGCTTTTCAGAAGAAACAATCCCATGTTCATCAACTTCTATAAATGTAGCCAGATAACCTCTGTCAACTTTGTTGTTGGCTGAGAACAGTGACATAGTAGCGTCGTTGTTGGAGTAAATCTCACCATTCAGATATCTGCATACATTCAAGGTTGCTTTGTGCTCGGCGTTCGACGTAATAACGTGATTCTTGCCTCCGCAATAATATTTGCTGTAGTCAAGCACGCCCTTGATGATCATATTAGCGCTTTCAGTAGAACCGGCAGTAAATATTATTTCTTCGCTTGTAGCTCCGAAGAGGGAAGCAACTTTCGCTCTTGCATCTTCAACAGCCTGTTTAGCGTTATCGGCTTTACAGTAGTACTTGCTTGACGGATTTCCGTATTCTTCTCTGAGATACGGAAGCATTGCATCCAGTACTTCTTCATCGACTGGAGAGGTAGCAGCGTTATCAAGGTATATCATTATTAGTTTTTAAAATCCTCCGCACTTAATTCGCCTTTAATATATTGTTCAATCATAGAAAAGCCTTTAGCTGATGCATATCCAGAAAAAATACCGCCTACTAACCAATCATCAGAAGAAACCGGACTTTTGTAAAGTACTTCTTTAAATTGTTCCATTCCATTTTCTTTACCGCTAAACTCAGAATATAATTTGTATATTGGAGTAACTCCTATTCCTTTACAGATGTTGTAATTTGGATTATAGCGTCCTTCTGAAAAACAATCTTTCCATTTCTCTAAAACGTTATTCCACACTTCTTCAATATTTGTCTGCAATTTGAATTCAACTTCAGATAGTTCGTCTTTGTTTAATGCCCCTTTATTACTAGCTGGATAATAGTCCTCTAAATAGCTCTTTACTGCTGGTTTTATAGCTCTGAAAAATGCGAGTATAGATATTGGCTGGGAAGTTCTATAACCATTTTCATCAGCTTGGATTATCATGTTTTCCCAAAAGCCTTTGTTGTTGAGTTTTTTTACTATTTTGATGGATATATTCTTGTATAATTCATCAGAAAGGCTAACATCTTCTTCATTAGCTATCATCATTTCGTGCTTCTTAACTTTTAATTCTTCTGCTAAATCAGTTTTGACTTTTTTTCCTTTGTTATTAAGATTAATGAAAGCATCGATTTCCTCTATTGAATCTTTACCATCCACAACC
>JAUNJJ010000242.1 GCA_030533325.1 Oscillospiraceae bacterium | reverse complement strand
GGGAATTTCAGTATAGAGATTACAAGATAAAAATATTTTTTGGGACGGAGTAAAAACTGTAATCCGCCTGTTTATGTCATAGGACGTAATCAGGCGGATTGAATTATATCCGTTGACAAAATAATATTTCTGTGCTAAAATTTCAACTGTAATAATTGATACAGAGAGGTGTTTTGTTTGAATGATACAACAGCCAGAGCGTTAAGAAATGCAATTGCATCAGCAAAAATGGAAGGAATTGATTTTTCAGCTGATATATTAAAGACAGTTACAGACTACGCTGAAAAAAAGATAAATTTTGATGAACTTATGAAAATAGTGTCCTCAGTCTGTAAGAGGGTTTAATATATGGCAGTTTATTCTCTTGAAAGCAGTCAGGACAGTTGTTATGAGGGAACTACGGTTCTTATAAACAAACTTAATATAAAAGATCAGAATATGCTGAATAAGGCAGAGGCAGCGATTGTTACTGCCCGGACTATTGATGTTATCGAAAATGTTAAATTCAAAAATGCTGATTTCGAATTTTATAAGTCATTGCATGGTAAAATCTTTGGAGATTTATATGACTGGGCAGGAAATTTACGGAGCATTAATATTTCAAAAAAAGGGTCATTTTTCTGCAAAGCAGAGGATATAGAAGAGATTGGAGTATTAAAATTTAAATATCTGAAGGCGAACAATTATTTTTGCGGATCAAGCCTCGAAAAATTTGTAGAATCGGTGGCGGACTTTTATAACGAATTTAATTATCTTCATCCTTTTCGTGAAGGCAATGGCAGAACATTAAGATTGTTTATAACAATGCTTGCCAGGAATGCGGGATATGATATTGATTTTGAAAAGTGTGACAGCGATATTCTGATGATAGCAACTATTAAGGCCTTCTATGGAGATCTGTTTCTTTTGAGGGATGTGTTTAAAAATATAACTGAGTCATCAGATACCTGATGTGCTGACAGGAAAAATTACACTAAAAAATCCGCCTGTTTATGTCGTAGGACGTAATCAGGCGGATTTATAATTTTTACCGGGACTTAATATGACAACATCCCACCCGCTGACTTTGTCAGCTCCGTGCATATCGGATAACAGCTAAAAGCTGTACGAAGATCGTTACTTCGTACAGCTTTTTTATTTTTCGGCCTTCTGATTATTTATACGCCGGATTATGTCATATATCAGTGCTTTATAAGATAACAGATGCTGTTCGTGCCGGAAATCTGCAGTTCGTGCCAAATCGCTTGCTTTAATTTTACCTATATGATAAAATCAAAGCAAGAAAACAAGGGAAGGTTATTTATGATAAGCAAAGTCAGCAGCAATATTCTGAATTATCTTATTAGAAACGAAGTAATAAACGATACGGAAGAAGAAAGAAATTATTATCAGTATGGTATAGAGATAACAATATCATCTGCTCTGAACTTTTTTCTGGTTTTTTTAATTGGTGCTGTTACCCGAAATATTCTGGAAAGTATTGTTTTTATGATTTTTTTTGTTCCTATAAGGCAGATTACCGGAGGTTATCATGCCAAAACGTATTTCAGATGTAATCTGTATCTGTGTATGGTATTTGTAAGTATATTACTTTTATACAGGTTTACTAATGAATATATTACATCTTATAGTGCTATACTGATTTCTTTTATCTGCTCATCGGTATTTGTTGCGGGATGTCCGGTTGAGAATCCTAATAAACCTATACCGGCAGAGAAAAGAGTGTTTTATAAAATAATGGCCGCTGTGCTGGGAATATGCTACGGAATTATCGCAGCAGTATTAACAGCATTATCATATAAAACAGGTATGTTGATATTACTGACCTTGCTGGCAGTAGCAATGCTGGTGATTATCGCGGTAATTGAAAAGAAAGGGGGAAGTTCTGATGAAGAAGAATGAAAACAAGTCTGGCAGGAAGGTTGCTCTTGCAATCAGGAAGATTGCAGAAGTCCAGGCAAATATTGCTTTTGGTTCAGCTTCTATATTTGGAATTTATCAGATGAAGGAGCCTGCGAGACCTAAGAGAATAAAAGGGTGATATTTGGAAAGCGCATTACTGGTACATGTTTTCAAAAATGTACCAACAAGAAATCACTTGAAAATTTTCGAGCGGTAAGGTTTAAAAATTATTGAGTTAAAGAGATCTTTAAGTCAGTAACTCGCTCTGACTAAACTGAATAAAGAGTTAGGTCATATCCCTGCGGTAGAAAATCCTGTTTATGGTATTATTGTTTTAATAAAACGATATAACATAATATAAGTCTGCTGCGGGGATTGGTTGCGGGTATGCTGGCTATTAATGAGGCTTATATCAGATGACATAAGCAAAGTATAAAAATGAGAGGGGTAAAAAATGGTGATTAATTACAAAAAAATATTATCAGGCATAATATGCAGTGTAATGACTGCAAATATTTTAGCCATGTCAGCATCTCCTGTTAGCGCAGAAACAGGAGATTTCAGAAGTTATGTGTATGACAATTACGAAGTCACATACAATGTCAGCGATTCATGGGGAGATACTGACTCTGTAACGGTTTCCATTACAAATACAGGTGAGGAAACAATCGAAAACTGGATGCTTTACTTTGATCCGAATGGTGAAATTGATAATAACAATATGTGGAATGTACAGACTGCATTCTCATCAGGGGGAACCAGGTATTTTACAAATGCAGGATACAACTCTTCAATTCTTCCGAATTCATCAGTAAGTTTCGGTTACCTGGTTAATAACTGCGAAGAAATTCCGAATTCATTTATTATGTGTCAGAAGAGAACTTCAAATGAAGAATATTCTGTTCAGGTGGTTGTTGATGATGCATGGGACAACAATTTTAACGGAACAATTATTCTTACAAATGAATCTGATAACACAATTAAAGACTGGGAACTTACATATGATACAAACTTCACAATTACAGAGA
>JAUNJJ010000241.1 GCA_030533325.1 Oscillospiraceae bacterium | reverse complement strand
AAGATGTATCTATTATTTTGCAGAATTATTATTCTTCGATAGATATAAATATATCATCTTATGGAGTGTCTAGTGGAACTATTAAATCTAACCAGGGAACTGGTGATATAAAAGTTGATAATGATAGTGTGAAAAATAGTATTAAAGGTGGCATAAAGGTACAAAGGAAAAATAAGGATGGATCTGTAGTAAATCTAAAATATACATCCACTCAGAATTTTAATGCACTTATATCTGCGAACGATGAGAGGGCTTTAAATTATTATACCCTGACTAAATCTGGGGGAACTAATACTTCTGTGAAAGACATACAGCTTGTAGAGGGTGAAAATGTAGAAAAAATATGGAATTACCTTATAAAGATGGGTTTATCAGAAGAGTGTGCTGCTGGAGTTTTGGGAAATATGCAACAAGAATCTGGATTTGATCCTACCGCATCAGAGCATAAAAATGTAGGGAGAGATGCTTCTGGTGGATATGGATTAATACAATGGACATCTGGTAGAAGAGAGACTTTATATGACACTGCTAGTGCTCAAGGTGCAGATGTGAATTCTTTGGAATTCCAATTAGACTTTTTATGGGATGAGGTTTTTTCGGAGGGATCGTCATATAGAATAAACCTGGATGCAAATGGATTTTTTTCTAGTAAAGATGTATCTGAGACAACATATTTATTTCATAAAATTGTTGAGATATCTGATGATACTGTAGAGATGATACAAAACAATCGTATAAATCCTGCAATTGCCTGGTTTGAAAAGCTTCATGGTACAGTCAAGTCATCTTATGAATCTGCTTCATCTGGCTTATCGTCTAGCTCTTCATCAGGAGGAACTTTTTCAATTGTTGTTGCTAATAAAATTGTAACAAATACTGATATTAAAACTGAGTATACTTTGGAGCAAGCTACATATTATGATTATGGTAAAGCAAGCACAAGATCGCAGGCATATTCAGATACTCCGTCCCCAACAGTGAAACCTACAGCTACTACCACAAGATTTTCATCCACATCGGCAAATTATCAGGAGGCTTTGAGAGATTACACATTATACTTTGATTTCTTATGGGCTATATTAGTTAATTCAGGGAATCCAAAATTTATAACGGATTGGGCTAATTTAGTTTGTGATAATATAACATCTGGTAATATTATAATAACGGCTTATAATGATGTTTCAGTTTCTGAGTCACAGATTAGTGTAAGTGATGCACCAATTAGTGTTGTTAATGATGTGACTGGGGGAAACGTACATATTTATGTTGATAGATATTCTGCGACTAGAACAACTAATACTGTTGTCAACAAGTTGGATTCTAAATTGGTAGTGACTTACGCTGATACTTGGATTGTTAAATATGAAAATGGTCCAAATACATATAGTGAGTATGTGAATAAGTCAGAGGAAATGATTACTGAAAAAACAGATGCAAATTCATCTGATGCCAATATAATTAAAATACTTAAGTCTTATCCGTTGGTTTTAAAGAATTTGACTGAAGAGAAAGATTTGGTCGAAAGAATGCTTAGTGATAACGAAAAAGTTTCGTTTATGGTTAATATATATGAATATGTATTAGATATTGCTAATTCTAAAAAAAGTGATTTTACATCACTTAGTCCTGTTCAGGATTTTAGTGCTTTTGATTTAAGTAGGTTCTCTAGAGTAACTAATGGAACTGTAAGTGGAGATGGTGCAACTGGTGGTGAAAGAACAGAAGTAACTGGAGCAGATGGATATTTTTCTACATTTTCTGTTGGAACAAGGACGTATAAAGAATATAAACAGGTTAGTGGTAGTTGGGCAAATACAAAGGTTGTAGGATGGAATTCCCCATATATGTCTCAGTCTGGTTGTGCCTTAACTTCTATTGCTGTGATTGCTACTGGATATGGGGTAGATATAACACCTGGTGATGTTGCAGCTTTGGTAAATAGTGGTCAATATTCATGGGGAGATCTTGCTGGAATACTAAGTCATTATATAGGAAAAAATTGTAATTGGATAAATGGGGCTAATACAACTGAAGGTACAGTGACTGATACAATAATAAATCAATTAAATTCTGGAAAGCCATGTATGGTTGAGAAATCAAACTCACAACATTTCTTTTGTATATTAGCAATTAGAACAAATGAAGATGGATCGCAACAAGTATATGTTTCAGATGTAGGTGGAAGTTATCTATATAAACCTACAGCTACTGGAAGTTTCGCGGGCTTAACTTCTTCAAGTTTTGGTCCTCATAATACATATAATGTAAATGGTTGGATGGATATAAGCATACTTGATTTATTAAATGATGTTATGGTTATAGAAGATTAAGAGGTGACATATGAAAAGTGATAATAATAAAAGAATGATGTTAGTAATTATTTTTATAATAATATTTTTAGTAGTACTTCTAGTTTTATTATATTATTATACTAAAATTGGTGAAACGAATACTAATGGGATTAATAATGAAAATATAGTAACAAATTTAGTGGAACAAGGATATATAGAAGAAGAACAAGCAATTTTGTATACAGACAATACAATACAGCAGATTTCTAGTACATCAGTTTTACTAGCAATTCAAGATTGTATAAATACATATTATGGATACAATTATAGCGAAAACTATAAGGCAGTTTACGAATTATTAGATGATAACTATGTAGAGGCTAATAATATAACTGAAAATAATGTATTTAATAAAATAAATAAATTATCGCAAAAAACAGATTTCTTTGTTATACAAGCATATCAAAAAGAAATCAGTTTTGATCAAGAATATGAATATTATGTTTATGGTAATGATTATTTGAATAATTACGATTCTTTAGGTAGTAGTATGTTTATTATAAATTTAGATTTTGTTAATATGACTTTTAAAATTATTCCATATGGAACTGTTAGTGAAGATAAATTTATAGCAACTATGCAACAA
>JAUNJJ010000240.1 GCA_030533325.1 Oscillospiraceae bacterium | reverse complement strand
CATATTTTCTGGAAAAATATGATTCTGAAACTAACTCTTTTTATACTGTACTTGACTGTTCATCAATGCCGGAATGTAATTATAAATACTTCAGTAACATAACTGTATCTGAAAGCGGAAAAATATTTGCATATTATGAAAATGCAGATAATACATATTCCATATATTCTTTCGGTGAAAGCGGCAATATACTGACAAATTCAGATGTTTCCGGTCTTGAAGGATTTAATCGTTCCAGCTGGTGTGTTTATGATATTCATTCTTCAAATGATGGTACTCTGTATATGCTTGCAAATAACGGAGAAGCTAATCTCATTTATATTTTTGATGATAGTCTTAATCAGATAAATACTATTATGCTTACAGATTTTACTTTTCCATATAAATTATTTGACGTAAATGGTGTTCCCGTTATCGCTGATTCTGATACCGAAACCGGAGATGTGTGTTTTTACTCAGTTGATATCGTATCCGGAGAAACAAAATTCTTAAACTCATTAAGCAAGCCGGATGCAGTATTAAACAGTTATGAAAACGAGAAAATTGCATTTATAAAAAACAACTTAATACACAGCTTTGATATTAATACTTCAGATACAAATACACTCTTCGAAAATGAAGTTCCGGATGCAGCATATGTATTTTCACTCAATGGAAGTCTGTTCTATACAATCAACGAAGTAAAAGCTAGCATAACTATACATAAAAAAACATCTGATAATTCTGAAAGCAATATCGAATATTCATTATTAGATGAAAATATTGAAATGGCATACTGGGAAAGAATTCTGCCTTCAGAAAAAATACAGCTTATTGCTGATGATGGAAAAAATGATTCAGCTTACACATTTTACTGTATTGATATGGAAAAAACAGATATAGAAAAAGTTACAATTCCATATGATGAAGGTTATATAAAACAGGCACTTATTTCAGGAGAATACAGAATCTATGATCATATTGACAATACTGAGAATGAAACCATTAAAATATATAACAGCAATGGAACATTCGTTTCAGATATTGAAATCAAAAATCAGGAAATAAATGATATTGTATCCGTGTCAGATGGTAGAATAATTTTACATTTAAGTGATAAAGCTTCCAACAGCGAAATAAGTGTTCTTAAATTAATTAATCCTGCTAATCCGCTGCATGATTCAAATCAACTTAGTATAGATTCTTTCGGTGAATGCAGAATATTCAGCGGAAATGAAACTTATGATGCGTTTTTAGCGACAGCTGATAATGTTTTGGGCATTGATTTTGATAACAATTCAGTAATACAGCTTATTAATTTTGACAACACCAGTCTTCCAAAGGATATAGAAATCTTTAATCTCTGGTATGAAAACGAAGAAACTTTCTATCTAGCCACATCAGATACAGTATTTAAACTTTCTGCATCTGAAAAACAGCCGGAACAGAGCAGTAGAATCCTTGATATTGGATGTTTCAATTTCAGACCTGAAGATTTTATAATTTCGTATTTTGAAAAAAAATACCCTGAGTACAAAGTCAGTCTTACAGACTATTCAACTGACACACCGGATTTTCAAAATGAATTTGACAGAGCACTACTCTCCGATACTGCTCCTGATTTAATATATTTCAGCAGCGATGATTACTACGATCCGACAAGGCATAACAGGAAAAGTGCATATACTGATATGTATAAACTTATGGCTGAAGACCTTGAATTTTCAAAAAGTGACCTGCTTGAAAACGTTCTCGATGCCCTTGAATACGATGGTTCTCTCTATCAGATAACCCCACGTTTTGAACTTTACACAATACTTACGGATTCTGATGAACTTACCGTCAAAAAGAGCTGGACTACAGAAGAATTTGTTGATTACTATTATAATCATCAAGATTCAGCGTTTCCCGATCCGAGTATGTCTGTAGAATTCATAGCATCCTATCTGAATCCGTTTGTAGATTATAAAAATAAGGAAATATCCTTTGAAGGCAATTCATTCATGGAACTTGCAAAGCTGAATCATATTTTTGCAGACGGAGATTTCAGAAACTATGACGGTTTCACTATGCTGGATACTTACCTCTATGACTTTAATGTCTTTAACAATACTGAAAACGCCATATTTCATGGAAACCACACATCAAATATTGGCTTCCCTGGTATAAAAGGAAATGGTGCCCTTATAATTCCTGACGGTGAATTCTCTATACTTTCATCAAGCGACAATACAGAAGGTGCATGGAGGTTTATCAAATGTTTCTTTACAGAAGAATATCAAGATAATTCTTCTCAGATAAAATTTCCTGTAAACAAAAATCTTCTTAAAAAAATGAAGGAGCAGACAAAATATGTACCTTCTGCCGAAGAAGACGGATATATTTACAGCGCAAATCTGAACGGATATGACTTTAATCATAATTCTGTTGAACTGCCTGTACCTGATGACGAAATTCTGGGTAGAACAATGGAAATTATACAGGGTTCCCGTGAAATATTTAAGAAAGACCCGGCGATAGACAATATCTACTTTGACGAATTTATAAAGTATTATAATGAGGAAGTATCTGCAGAAGAAATGTGCAGTGCTATTGCAGGAAGAGTTCAGATTTATCTTGATGAAGAATATTAAATTTTTGGCATTATCCTATTGCTCGCTGGAGAAATGCTGATTACAGATATGTCAATTTGTATGGTTATTCAACCCTCTTCCCTTTACAAATTTTTCATCTCAATTGAAACCAAATCAAAAAGTATGCTCAAGTCCAGCTCTCCAAATTAAGATCTGTGCACAAATTCCGGTAAATGCCCCGGCAATACATCCGGACACAATTAAAAACGGCAAATATGACATTACAGCAGTCGTTCTCATCATCATAACTGCAACAGCAATCTGACCGATGTTATGCAGAACTGCACCAGGTATGCTGCAGTTCCTGTTCATCTTCTGAAAGAGCAGAAACAGCAGTTCTTATATCAATGCA
>JAUNJJ010000239.1 GCA_030533325.1 Oscillospiraceae bacterium | reverse complement strand
TTTTTTATTATTCCCTTTCGGTGATTATTATATTACGCCCCTATTATGAATAAATAATTACGAATATGTGAACAAATAATGAAAATTAGCACTCTCGACACGAGAGTGCTAATTTCGGCTTTGGTATATATTTTTCTCTTTGTTCTATTCAGGTTTTATCTCCGTCAAATCATATAAAGGCATTCCGTTTTTTACAGCTCTGCTTACATTGACTTCAGGACTGTGAAAATAAAGATATGAATTCCCGATTCTGTTTTCAGAAACAGCCATATATATTTCTGTGTTTACTGTTTCCCCTGCCTTCAGAATTAATACATTAGAGGAAATATCAGATACTGAATTGTTATTGTCCGCAGCTACTGCAAGAAGATTATCATTATGTGATATTCCGATACTGTCATTAAATGAAACGCCATTATACGGATAACCTTCAGGGGCATCAGGACACAGTTCATAATCAAGTACATAATCATTACTGTCCAGACTGACAAATCCGGGATAAACCACTATTTCATTCTGAGTATCTTTGTTATTAATAAAAGAGGCATTAATCCTGACAACATAATACGGAACAGATTCCTTAAACAGTACTTCGTCCATGGTATTGATTCCGTCACCGTGTTTTATCCATGTTCTTATGTTTTCTTTCAGCATTCCGCCTTTGCTGATAAATTCGCAGACTGTCTGAGAAATATTTTTTCCGGCGGTATCAGCGAATATTTCTGCACTGTTTACTGTAACAGTCCATCCGCAGCATTTATCCGGATACGTTACAGACTCACCGGTTTTATATAAATTCAGTTCGGATAAAGAAACCGCATATTTTTTCAGAGAAACTCCTTCCTGAGTTTCATCATTATCAAGCCATGGAAAATATTCTCCGCCTCTCTGCTCGTCAGTCGGGAAGAGCGAAATTCCTTCGATAATTTTTACCATTTCCTCATGGCTTATATCTTCTGTTATCAGCATTTCAAGAAGATATCCTGTGTCATTAAAGAATACCCAGATATCTCTGGTATACATATTTTTCTTCACCGCATCATTTCTGAGACGATAGTTTATCATAGCTGTCTTTCCCTCTGTCTCATAGTTTTCACAGTTTTCAGAATATTTCAGGTCGACACTGAATTTATCCTGGTCTGCAGGTATATGAAAAAATGAAACAGATATTTCTCCGTTAGTTTCATCATTATGATAAATTCTGCCCCCTTCGTCCGGCTCAAAACCCTCAGGCATATATCCGAACTCATACATCATATACTGCTCTTTCCGCTCTGTATCTGAAATACTGTCAATATTTATTGTGTTCCTGTACGGTGCGGTTTTTGATATACCTGCATTTGATATCCGGCTGTATGCATATACTGACACCGGCAGAACAACGGTAACCAGGGCAGCAGCTGCAGCCGCGGAAATCATCTTATACTTCGCTGTTTTGTTCTTTTTCTGTAAGCTGCATATACCTGATATTTTTTGCATTATCATTTCTGCTTCATTTTCAGAAACAGGTTCCGAGATCAAATCCTCTGAAGTGCAGGCTGAATTATTCAGCAGTCTGTAAATATAATCCTTATCATTTTTCATAAGTGTCACTCCTCCTGAATAAATGCGGGTTGTTTTTTATTATCTTCTTACG
The DNA here is from genome assembly GCA_030533325.1 of Oscillospiraceae bacterium. Classification (GTDB taxonomy): domain Bacteria; phylum Bacillota; class Clostridia; order Oscillospirales; family Ruminococcaceae; genus HUN007. Next base: position 1,351 of record JAUNJJ010000239.1, on the reverse strand, counting down.
GCCGCGTGAAATTCTGCTGTATATACTGCCTTTACTTTTACCGAGAAAATCTGCTGCTTCATCTGAAGTTTCACCAAACCAGAACAGCCGTGTAAAAAGTACCTTGTCTTCATCACTAAGGCAGGAAATAAGTTCAAGGAAATACTCGTTAAACAGCTGATTATCTGTAATTTCCGGACTTTCAGAAACTATTATTTCATCAATATCCGCCGCCGGTTCAACCCGTGTAATATGCTTCAGCCTGTTAAGTGCAGTATATTTTGCAACTGCCGCCGCCCAGTTACGAAAGGAACTTTTGCTTTCATCAAAATACTCTATCTTATCCCAGATTCGAAAGATACTGTCATACAGACATTCTTCCGAATCACTCGGGTATAAATAAAGTATTTTGTTCACTGTTTTCCTGATCATGCTGCTGTAATTTACAATAAAATACTTCAGAGCTTCCTCATTTTTCTGCTTAAGAAAGTCAATAAAATTTTCCTCTGTTATTTTCATATCAGCACCTCCCTCGCCCTTCATATATTATTACAAATTTTTTTCAGCATTTCTGTCAGAGAATCAGAAAACTAAAAAATTTTTCGCACCGGCAAAATCAAAAGAAAACGCTCCGAATCTGCATACGCATCAGAATCGGAGCATATATTTTCAGTTAATAATGTACCGGGTGTTTTTTCCGTTACCGGCCTTTGCAAGTCTGCCTTCTGCCACAAAAGGTCTGACAATCCGGGAAAAAGACCCGAAACATAAATTCTGTTTCAGGTCTGATTTGAGTATATTATATCAAGCCGTTCTATGAGTGAACTGTTCAACCTCTTCCTTGGTCAGCTCAGTAAGTTTCTTTCCAATACGCTTAGCATATCTCGATAATTCCAGTAAATTTACATTACATACAGGTGCATTTTTATATGGATTGGGTGTTTCATAATAATCCGGTGTAAGTTTCGTATTTTCCAGAAAAACTGGTTTAGCTCCATTCATAGCTGTACACCTCCATTAATTTTTTCGCAGAATCTTCATCTTTCTGTATCCTTAAGACAAGGGACAATCGAATCAATCCATATATCAATACATCCCTGCTGAATCAAATTCATCGGGCAACTGCCTCCTCACAGAAAAAACAAGGGATTCCCTAATCACATTATACCATAGTAGACATTTCATTTCAAGCAACAGTCAAATTGGTTTCTGATAAATATTCGCCTCGTAGTCAGGAAGAAATTGGTAAGTAATAATGTTATCAAACAGCCGCCCGGTCTGCAGGAAATGCAAACCGGGCGGCTGTTTTCATTAGCTGGTTGTTATTTTATTTCAAGTCTTCTTGTGTTCTTTTCTTCCGCCTTCTTCGGCA
>JAUNJJ010000238.1 GCA_030533325.1 Oscillospiraceae bacterium | reverse complement strand
TTATGTGCCAACGGTTACGAGGATTTGTTATCTTATTTTATGTGTAAAACTATGGCGATATAACGTCTTCACGGGTATACATAATTTCTCCTTTCTGTCCGCACGCTCCTCAAAATCATTAGCAACAGCCCTAATACAATTAATTGCAATATTATCATATATCAGCATATTTTGCACTATCATATTGTTCATAAATTTTAAAATTGTATTTACTTCTACGCTGTCAACCATTAACTCATTAATATATGAACCATTGTACAGCCTGTCTCATCAAATAATCTACAGATTTATATAAATTTTTGTTCTGCATGGCATAATTGTGTTATACCTTTTCTTTTACACCAAAATAAGCATAAAAAAGCCTGTAACCATTGCAATTAAAAGGATACAGGCTTTCTGTTTTTAAATATTAAAGTAGCGTTTAAGAACCTTTTTTTGGATTTTTAAAAATTTTTTTAATTTCTCCCAAAGTTCGATATTTCGGGCTAAAATCGATGTCCAGAGCATCTCCCAGATCTTTGATAACCTCATTAAAGTAAGTGAATCTATAATAATTCTGACCACATTCAATACAGTTATAATTTCTGAGACTTTCTGCAATCTCTCCGCAACAGTGTTTTCTCTGTACTTTAAGTTCGAGAATCCTCATAATCAAAAGTGACACAAAACAGATGAGAAAATGCGCATGGATATGATCCTTTAATGATACATAGACAGGTCTTGCCTCAAGTGTGCTTTTAGTAATTTTAAACGATTCTTCTATTCTCCAAAGACCTCTGTAGATTTCGAGTATTTCTTCCTGTGATTTATCTATCTCGCTTGTATAGATGGCATAATATCCATCAAGTTTCTCATCTTCGTCAAGAGCGTTCTGATTAAATGAAAGTTCCATGCCGGTAGCTATTTCTCCGGTATCTTCTACAAATGAAAGCCCGCTCACATATTTTGCGGCGCCATATGAGGTGGCACGGGTGTATTTGCCGGGGTGCGCTATCATATCTTTTGCTTTTTCAATGGCATTCTGCCTGTCATGTGCTGCGCGCTTTGCATATTTCTCGCTGTAAAATACCACCAACTTTTCTTCAACTTTATGCTTAAATTTACCACTGCCGTCGGCCTTTGTAACCTCTATTGTTCTTACAATTGGCTTTGATTTTATCTTAAATCCGCTTTCACCTCCGTAGTCTGTATATCCTTCAGGGTCAAGGACATATTTTTTTAGCTCGCAACTTCCTCCTCGCACACTTTTACTGACAACGTATCCGTTTTTGCCTGTTTTAAGATAATATATATTGTCTCCGCTGTTAAGTCCTTTATCGGCAACAACAATTACTTTTCCAAGACCGTATTTCATACGAGCATCCTTTAGTGCAGGGCGTAGCGTGAGTGTGTCATTTGTGTTTCCGTCAAAGAGTTTAAATGATACAGGAAGTCCGTTTTTATCCATAAACAATCCCATTTGTACAATGGGCAGAGGTCTATGCTCTTTGTTTACGCCCTTTTTTCTGAAACCTGTTTTTATGATGTTTCCATTATCATCTTTAATATCCTCATCATTTCTGTCAATTTCAAAGTAGTAGTTGGTAACATCGTAATATGAGATTGATGTATCTCTCTTGTAAAATTGACTCACCTTGCTGTAGAGCCACTTTTGAATATCATCTGAAAACTTTGCAAAAAATGATAAGCTGCGATATACATCTTCAAGAGCAAAATTTGACTTATCGAAGAATTTATGTTTTTTTTCATAAGTTTTCTTTTTTGATCCGGGCATAATAATTCTCCCGTAAACAAGCAGGCGGAATATGCTGTTAAGATTATAGCCGATAGAAAGCTTATACTGCTTCTGCGCGAAAAACCTGTCAAGCCCCAGTTCTCTGTAAATAGCCGAAAGAGCTAGATATCCGGCATTTTTAAGAGAATCCTCACCAAGTTTCAAGGTTTCATCAGGGTTTATGATGATATTTTTCTCTTTTTTGCCGGCTTTTTGCTCTTCAGTCATTTTGACAGCTTTTGCTTTGAAAAAAGCGATGGGGTCATCATATTCTTTCTCAAGTTCATCAAGATATCCCAGAACCTCCACATATCTGGTTTTATGTTTTTTAGTGGTAGGCTCGACATATGTCTCCACTATTGACAGATAGATACGGTCTTTTCTTTTTTCCTGACGCAAAAACATAAGCTTTTCCTCCTTGGGGTGTGCAATCATATATTAATATTATACATCAAAAAGTTACAAAAAGCCATATAAATATTTAAAAATTTCAAAAAAATTTCCGCCGACTTCCCTTATGTGCCAACGGTTACGAGGATTTGTTATCTTATTTTATGTGTAAAACTATGGAGGATCGCAGCAGCGGTCGCCGTCTTGTTTTTTGGAAAAAACGCAAACAGCATAAAATCTCAACAAGTTATCCACAGCAAATTGATAACATAAATTGGCTGTAGGCTTTAAATAAATAGAGTTTCAGGCGTTTAAAAACAGCAAATTTATGTCAATTGTAGACAAAACAGAAACTTTTTCGAAAAATCAAAAAATGATTGTTTTATTCAAGAAAAAAATGTATAATATATGTAATATAAGGAAAAAATCAAATTTTAAATGAGGTAGAATAATGAGTGATATTTTGACAAAGGTCAGGAAACTGAATTGGCTTCTTGAAGAAAGCCCTACAGGTGCGTTCTCGTTCAACGAGATGTGCGCCGTATTAAGTGATTTGATGGATGCTAATGTATATGTAGCTAATGCAAAAGGCAAGGTAATAGGAGTAAACTATAAAATAAAATCGGACAGCTCGACCATATCCGATCCGGAGACAGGAACAGAAACTTTTCCGAATGAGTACAATGAAGAGCTTATGAATCTAAAGGAAACTGCCGCAAATCTGTCGGGAGACGAAGCGCTTAAGATTTTCAAGTATGATTATGACACTTCAGACAAGCTTCATACGGTTATCCCTATAATGGGAGGCGGCACGAGATGGGGAACTCTGATAATGACGAGATATTCCCCTGAG
>JAUNJJ010000084.1 GCA_030533325.1 Oscillospiraceae bacterium | reverse complement strand
GCGAGTATGATCCCGATTTTATGAAGCTGTATGTCTGCGGCGGCGGTGTTCAGCTAATCAGACGTTTCGGCAACTATCAGTCTGACAGAGTAATTTTCATTGAGGACATCTGTGCAACGGCTAAAGGCTATCAGCAGTTTGCGTTAAAGTCACTGAAAGCAATGGAAAAGAGGTCTGAGTAATGAGGCAGATGAAAAGAATTACTCTCAGGCTCTCCCTTGAAAATCCGACGGATAAGAAGATAGCCGACTTTCTTGCCAACATCGACAAGAATAAATATCATACAGTTAATAATGCGATAAAAACTATTTTGTATTCGGTTATTAACGATACGGATAGTAAGTCTTATGTAACTACTTCTAAAGTAGATATGAAAGAAATAATTTCCGTTATCCGATCCACTCTGGAAAATGAAATCCCTAAACTGCTTTCTGTATTCAGTTCATGTAATCGTACAAATAATGAGTCGAACAATAAGCCCATTACAAAATCGGCTGATACCCTTGACGATGATGACATTGATATGGATTTTATCGGAGGTTGATGCTATGACAGTAAAGGAATTGTGCAGCAATTATGATTTGAAGTTTCAGACGGTGTATAAGAAAATATCACACCATAAGGATAAAGAGCTTGCAGGACATATTAAAAAGGTTAAGGGAGGAAGCCTTGAGCTTGATGATTTTGCTATTGATTTTCTTCTCCCGACTCATGTAAAGGTTATGCAGGCTATTGAGGAATGTGAGGGTATTGCCCGTGAAAATGCAGAACTTCAGGATAAGCTGGAATCGGCGGAAACAGATGCAGAACAGGCAAATGAGCGGCTTTCAAAAGCCCTTGCAGAGAATGAAAAACTGCTTGCCGAAATTGACCGCCTTACAAGCAACTTATCTGAAAAGGATAAGGAAATCAGCGAGCTTTCAGAACAGCTTGAAGCAGAAAGACGCACATCAAAGCAGGCTATTGAAGAACGTGACAAGCGTATCAATGAGCTGACCGAGAAAAACAGGCTTCTTACCGAAAAGTATGAGGCTGTCCCCAAGATATTCAGAAAAAATCAGTAATATTTTCGCTATTCTCTGTGGGAGAAAGGATATTCGCATCGGGAGAAAAACAAGTCATTTCAACCACAGAGAATTATGGTAGGTTTTAGCAAGCATTGATTTTGTGGGAACAAAATCCGAAATTGAAAGGAGATTTATGAATAGAGATAACTTTATAAAAATAAGGGTGTCGGCAGAAGAAATGTCGGCTATAAAGCAGAGGGCGGAAGCTGCCAACATGAGTATCAGCAGCTTTCTCCGAAATTTGGCTCTGAACGGCAAAATCGTTCTGTATGACACAGAAAATATTTACCGCTTCAACCAGCTTATGCGCTCCATTGGAACAAACATTAACCAGATCGCTGTGGTGGTGAATTCCGAAAAGTCAGTTTTCAAGGGAGATATAGATTCGCTCCGTCGGGAGATCGCAAAAATCTCCGAGGAATTTCACAGCTATATCTCTCCTCTGAAAAGTCAGGAGGTGTAGTTTGGCTTACATAAAGCACACTGCAATTCACACAACACCGAGGGCGCATCTGAAATACATTCTCAATCCCGGCAAAAACGAGGATATGAAGTACAGCACTGCAATTTGCTGTACCAATGATTATGCTGCTGTCTGCGAGGATTTCAAGGAAATTTATGAAGCATTTGCAGGCAACAAGTTCGATAATTACCGCAAGCGAAAAAACGAAAGTGTCCGTATTCACTCATATATCCAGTCCTTTGATGAGTCAGTTTCTCCCGAAATGGCTCATCAGATCGGAGTGGAATGGGCGAAGGCAATGTTTGGCGAGGACAGACCTGTAATAATATCAACGCACACAAACACCGGGCATTGCCATAATCACATAGCCGTCTGCGCTTATGATGTGAGAGGCAATCGGTGGTTCGGAGATCAGTACACATATAATCTGGCAAAGGAGGTTTCCGACAGGATTTGCCTTGAACATGGATTGAGCATAATCAAAAATCCAAAGAAGCGCAGCTCCATAAACTACAAAGAGTGGGACGCACGCAAAAAAAGATATTCGTGGAAAGTGAAAATGGCAGATGTTATCGACAAGCTGATTATATCTCCCGAAGTTACAGACATAAATTCGCTTATTGAAAAAATGCGTGAGTGTGGTTATGTTTTCACAAATGAAAAGCGTATGATCGCAAAACCCGCAAATGTGAAATATGGCTGCTCTGTTGCAAAGCTCGGTTATGGCTATTCTCTCGAAATGCTTCAAATCAGAATTGCAAATAAGCAAAATGAATTTGCAGGATTGAAGATCAGTGCTTATCTTGGAGTTCAGGTTGATTATGCCGTTACTGTTCGTGAAAAGCAGATTGAGCTTTATAGGTCACGTACTAATACATCAAAAGTTACTTATGCCGAGGTAAGAAGAACAGCGGAACTGCTTTGTTATGTTCACGAAAATCATATTCGTTCTGTTGATGATATGACAGCAATGGCATCGAAAGCCAAGCAAAGATCGGAAATACTTTTTAATCGGTACGACTATCTTTTCAGGGAAAAGAAGCTGCTTGAACAGTTAAAACAGTTTGGCAATGAATATCATCATCTTGTAAATAAAACTGACAGGACAAGCGGTGAACAGAAACGTCTGGAGGAATTATATCACGAGTTTCTTCCGAATGGTTTTATTGGACGTGGCAATTACGAAGATCCTGCTTGGGTGCAGAAACAGATAAATCAGATTAAACGTGATTTGCAGGAAATGGACAGTGTATATTCTGAACTGAAAAAAGCCAATGCCGAATACTATCGTGCGTGGACAAGTCAGGAATTACTTGAAAATACTTTGGAAACGGATTTTGAACGAATCCGCAAGCAGGAGCATTTGCGTGAACAGATTGAAATGTATCATCAGGGCTATGAGCTGCAGGAGGACGGGACATATATTCGTGAGCCTGAACCGACCGCCGAAAGAAATGCCGAGCTTGATTACCTTGCAAGGCTGGAAGAAGAAAAGCAGCGCCGTGCCGAAATGGAATATCTTCTGAAGTTGGAACAGCAGGAAAAACAGGAAAGGGCAAGACGCAGGAGTTATGGTCATTCAAGATAATCTGTTTCCCATTCCTTTGGATATTCAAATCCATATCTCTGCATTTGTTGTGCTGCCGCAATTTTCCTTGCGGTAAGCTCATCAGTACATCCGAGGGAAGAATATTCCGCAAAAGCAAGATTGTATTTCTTGACAGCTAACGGATAATTTCCCGACAGAATATATGCGGCTCCGAGGTCAAAAAGCAATGCAGCATGATTATTGGAGCTGCAACCTTCTGTTGCAAATTCACATTCTGTAAGGACTTCCAAAGCCTTGTTGACTTTCGCATTTGCGGACAGTGTTGTGGCATAGTTTCTTGCAATAGTGATAAAATCATCATTGTATGTCCTGCACAGTTTTATGAAAAGATATGCTTTATCCATAAATTCAAGTCCACGTTCAGTTTCCTTATTCTCAATATACAGAATACCGAGATTCATATTTATGTTTGCAAACAGTACGGGATTTGATTTTTCATCGCACATTGAAAGTGCTTTATTCATCAGGCTAATGGATTTGGCAAGTTTATCATTTCTGTTGGCAGGCAGCATAGCCTTATTATTTAGAAGCAATGCTCTGTTATTATCAGTACCAAGTTTATCATCGTCAAGCAACTTTTCGGTTTCGGAAATGATTATTTCCATAAAATCATATTCGTGGTAATTGTCAAGGAATACATATGCTGCTTCAAGAAAATTCAGATATGAATTGCTATCTGTTTTTCCGATATACTTCATCACATTTCTTATGCTTGAAATTATAATTGCAGAGTCGGGCAGCTCATAACCGATAATTTGTAGCTTGCTTTTCAGATTTGTAATCAGAGTGTCGCAATTTTCAAATGACGGTTTCAGATCAAGCAGAACAACATCTCTTATCATAGGGTGAAGCGAAACAAGGTCTGCATGACTATTCTTGATAAATCCAAGTTCACACAATTCGTTTATTCCGTTTGTATCGTTCAGTTCAAGCATTTTAGCAAAGTATCTGATACGGACTTCATCGACTAAAACCATATTCCGCATTATGCTCTGATAATTTTCATTAAGCAGATACAGAGAGAACAAGGAACGGATATGGTTGTAGTAGGTTTCCTTAATATTTTTGCCGTCCTTGCTGATTTTTATTTTATCGGCGGATTCTGGATCGGCACTGTTCTGCCGTAGATGTTCAAGAATTTCTTCGGGACTGTGCAAGCCTTTTTCAAGGAGCTTTGCTATCATCTCCACCGACAGGGTATGATGATGAACGGTTTCGATAAGCTTGTTAATGATGGCTTTGTTTTCATCGGCATAGGAATAGTATTTGCTCACAAGCTGATACAGTTCATCGGAGTTTCCGATAACATCAAGATTGAAAATATATCCGCAATCAATGTTGCTTCGTGTTGTGAAAATCATTTTACAGCCGTAATTTATAAGTGTACTGAGAAAGCTGTCACTTGCCACATTGAAATTGTCGATGATGATAAGCGAGTCGCTTCGCAGACTTTTCAGAAAGCGGATATGCTTTGTAAATCTCGTGCATTCATCATCGGAAATGTTATCACCGACAAAATCCATATCGGTTATCATTTCTTTCAGACTTCCGGGATAGTTGAAATAGAGGACATTTTTGTATTCTTTCTTGTATTTCTTCGCATACGCTTTGGCAAATTCACTCTTGCCGATACCTGCAAATCCCGATATGAAAATCTTACTATGCTCCTGCAATACAGAATGTAATTCGTCAAGTTCGTTATCTCGTCCGCAGAAATATCTGCAAGGTGCAGGAACATATGCACCGAATACGAACTCGGAAACAGTTATTGCAGAGGTGGGCAACATGGACTTATCGACAGGCACGAAAGGTCTGTCAATGGCTGCAAAGATGACATTGCCTATAAAACGGCATACTTCGTATTCATCGGTGGTGTCTATATCAATCAGAATGTCGGCTTTCTTTTCTTCGGAAAGGGAATAATCGTTTGATACAAGCGTAACAAGCTCATTGTAGAGGTTAGAAAAATCATATACTACGTCAGCACAGTTATCCTTAAAGTTATTCCCTATGCTTTCATAACCGTTGTCACGATAAAAGTTTATCAAATCGGCAGGAATTGGTCTATTACCCTTTATCCAGCGTGATATTGATGAGCTATCAAAAATCTTGTCATCGCAGCTGTCATAGTATTCGGAGAATATGCCCGTTATGAGGTCAGTCTGAGTGAATGCTCTTTCTCTGTCCTTTGCGGTGTGCATATTCTCACGACAATTTTCAATTATTATGTTTATTACTGTACTAAAATCTACTCTGCGCATTGATTGTTCCTCTCAGTAGCTTTTTTATTACAGTATATCACAAATATCAACAAAACTCAACAGCAAATATTGTGCGAAAACGTTTTCGCAAATCTATTGATTTACGGCAGAATATGGTGTATAATAAATACAGTCATAATCTGCTGTTTGGAAAGGTAGGATATTATGAAATTAAAACAGCAGGAAAAAATCACAGCCCTTTATTGTAGGCTCAGCAAGGACGATCTTCTTAACGGTGACAGCATGAGCATACAGAATCAGAAGGAGCTTCTTCTGAAATATGCCAACGACAACGGTTATTACAACACCGAATTTTTCGTTGATGACGGCTACACAGGCACAAACTTTGACCGCCCCGATTTCAAAAGGCTTATTGAAGCGGTGGAGGACGGAAAAATCGGCACTGTTATCGTAAAAGACCTCTCCCGTTTCGGCAGAGAGTATTTGCAGACAGGCTTTTATACGGAAATGTATCTTCCCGATAATGATGTTCGCTTTATTGCTATCAACGATTCGGTTGACAGCGATATGGGAGATAACGATTTTGCTCCGTTCAAGAACATAATTAATGAGTGGTATGCTAAGGATTGTTCCAAGAAGATACGTGCCGTTATGAAAATGAAGGCTCAGCGTGGTGACTGTCTTACGGGAATGGCTCCCTACGGATATATGAAGGATCCCAATGACAAAACAAAGCTCATTCCGAGTGACCGTGCGGATTATGTAAAAATGATGTATCGTATGGCTATCGAGGGATGCAGCTGCGGCGAGATCGCAACAAAAATGAGGAGTATGAATCTCCCTATTCCAAAGGCTGATAATTACATCAGAAACGGTCTTGAGAATTGTGCTTCATATCCGAAATATCCTTATTATTGGCTCAAGGCAACTGTTAAGTCTATTTTGCTAAATCCTGTTTATACAGGAAAAACTGTTGCTTTGAGATATACGAATAAGTCGTATAAGAACAAGAAAAGGATAGAGCGCCCCGAAGATGAATGGGTGGTTACCGATAACACTCATGTGGCTCTTGTAAGTCAGGAGGACTATGACACAGTTTACAAAAGGCTGTCGGTCAAGACAAGGGATAAGGTCACAAATCCCGATAACATTTTCAGAGGTCTTGTAATGTGTCCCGACTGCGGAAAGGTGCATGGATTTTCCAAAAGATATGATAACCGAAATTCCAAAGGTGTTTATCGCTGTCAGACTGCTATCAGATATGGCAAGGACTATTGTTCATCTCACTACATAACCTTTGAACAGCTTTACGATGTTGTTCTTTCGGATATTCAGCACCATGCAACTCTGTTTGAAGAAAATGTGGACAAATACATTGATATTCTTTCCAAGGCTTCCGAAACCGATAAGGTCAAGGAGAAAAACTCTCTTATCAAAGAGCAGGACAAAGCAAAAAAGAGGATCGGAGAACTCGATACTCTTTTGCAGAAAATCTATGAAGATATGGTTTTCGGTGTTATATCAAAGGAAAGATATATGTCGATGTCGGAGAACATGGAAAAGGAGCTTTCGGCATTAAAGGCAAGGTCAAATGAGATTTCGGCGGCTTTGCAGGAAAATGATAACAACAGGACAAATGCCGAGAAATTCGCCGAGCTGATTGAGAATTACATTGGCATTACCGAACTTGACTATGAACTTGTTCACACCCTTATTGAAAAAATCTACATTCACGAGAGGGAGAACATTGACGGCAAGGCGGTTGTTAGGGTGGATATTTATTACAGATTTATCGGCAGCAATGCCGATTCGGACAATCCCACCGAGATAAGCAGACGCCGCTCCTAAAAAAGAATGAACACATATCATTTTGGAGCACAATGATATGTGTTCATATGAATATTGTATTTCACCATTAAGTGATTTTATACACCGCTCAACATTCTGCAGACCTATACCATGATTACGTACATCTTTCTTATGTGTTTCAAATCTGCCGTTTTTTTCTTTTACGGGCACTGCAATATTATTCTGTATAATCGCTGTTATACTGCTTCCAAGTATTTTTACAGTTACCTTAACTTCAGCATTTTCTTCGGATAAGCCCGCATTTTCAAAAGCGTTACCGAGAAGATTTGAGAATATAGTACATACATCCATATCAGAAATACAAAACTTGTCAGGTATGTGACCATTCCACTTCACTGAGACATTCGGATATCTGGATTTAATATCACCAACCATGGCATTTATGAGCATATTACCTGTTTTAACTACCGGTTTAAGTGCAGAAACAGAATCACTCATTCCTTCCAGATACTCTTCGGCTTCTTCATATTTTTTTGATTTTAAAAGCATATCAAGACACAAAAGATGATTCCGTATATCATGACGAAATCTTCTTGTCTCCTGTTCCTGCTCAAGAAGTCTTTTGTAGTAGCTCTCAGTGGATTCAAGAAGTTTTCTGTTAATTTCAGATGTATTCTGGTAGTATTTTTTTGAGCACCAGTTATAGATCATCATAATTTCTGCTGCAACAAAAACCAGCATAATTATTGTAAAAAAGGTATTGCTAGCCTTTATCTTATCAGTAGTATTATATTGAGAAACCAAAATCATTACAAACATCTGAAGAATAACAAACACTATAAGTTCAGGACGATCCAGCATATTGTCACCAGATTTTTTTATTTTCTTTCTAAACAACACATACTTTATAAGAACTATCAAAGAAAAAACAATAATTCCGAAAGAGTTCAAAATAGAATTTTCCGGTTTATCACCTGACAAAAAAAATCTGCAGTAAGTATATATACAAAGTTCATCAACAGTACAGATGGTAAAAAACGAAAGAATAGTCCAAAGAATCTTTTTTTTACCGGTAATCACAATTCCAAACAGCAGGGTGGATAAAACCCCAAGAGAAAGCGGATTCATAAATTCAATCACATATAAAGCAAATACAACAATCAATAACACTGACAGAGCTGCAATATATACCTTTTTGCTTTTTGAAATTCTGAATTCGAGTATTCCACACATAATAAGCCAGAATTTGATGAGTTCAATTAATATCTCTGCCAGAAATTCCGGTAATCCACAAGCATTCATTCCCATACCGTTCACCTCATATCACCTTCGCATTGATACGTATATAATTTATATACGCCTCCCGGAATCTTGTCATATTTCTTCGTGAAACAGTAAGCTCTGAATCAGTATATAAAAGGGTGACCTTCGTTTTTTCGATATTTTTTATATATTTCAAAGACACAATATATGACTTGTGTATCCTGTAAAACATTTTTCTGTCAAGAATACTCTCCAGTACTTTATTGGTTCGGTAATGATGTATGATTTTCCAGAGCAGTCATACAGAATGGTTCCGTCTCCGGATGATTCTATGTACACAATCTCATCATTCCACAGACTGACATTTGCTCCTTTTGAAGTAAAATACACCATCTGCCTGCTGTTTATTTCTTTTTCAGCTTCTTTTAAAGCCTCATCAAAATCTTCCCTTTTCACCGGTTTTGTCAGGAATCTGAATGCTTTTACCTTAAACGCCTCTGCCATAAATTCGTCATGGCTTGTGAGAAATACAATGTGTGAATCAATATTTTTCCATCTTAATTCCGCAGCAATATCCATACCATTGCAATCGTCCATCTCTATATCCAGAAAAATCAGGTCAAAGCGCTCGCCGCTGCTGATCATTTTCTTTCCGCTTGAATAATCAAATACTGTAGCCTCACTGTACGACTTAAGATAATCTTTTATCTGCTCCCGAATAATCCCGTCATCATCACAAACTGCAATTTTCAAACAATATTCCTCCCATATAATGCTAACGTTTATATTATATCATTTACCAGTATATTGCGTCAATTCGTTTTGCTATGAGATGAAATTTTTTATACAATACAGAAAAAACGACAGGGTTTATTCTGTCGTTTTTTGTTTTATGTCCGATATAAAGTTGTTTATGCTGTCATTAACGTCCTTTGCAGAAAACACAGGCTGATCCGTAGTCGGTTATGTTGTGTTGGTTTATGCAGCAGATCTGAAAAGAACACTATCATGTTACATTTAATCAATCACCTTTTCATAGAGTTTTTCATAGAGCCAAGTGATAATTCCATCAGCGCCAAGACAGAATATTCCTGTAATAATCTTTACTATATAAAAAAACCTCCGTCTGAAATCTTATTTACAGTTTTACGATATTAATCTATAATCTGTCGGTAAAATCATCAGACTCCTGAAAGTCAAAACCTTTTTCTACAGCCTTATTGTAGACAGGCAACAGGAAGTTTTCAAAACGATAATACACGCTCTGTATGCAAAACTGCTTTCTTGTCTTCGAGCAAACCGGAACACCATCATAATTCTCAGGAATACAGTTAATGAACTCCTCAATTTCACCCAGCTTTGAACTAATAACCGGAATAAGTCTTTCAGCAGTTTCATAAAATCTTTCTTCTTCAATAAGTGTCAGGTCTTTCGCCATTAATGGCTTACCTTTCAAAGCAAATACCGTTCTCGACATATCTGCACTATGCCTGAACTTCTCAGAATCCACAAGATACTCTGACAGCTTACTGTCAGGGAGCTTGTTATAGAAAGCTGCTCCGTTATCAAAAACAGGAGCTAACTTGTATTCCCCGTTTTCATACAAAACACCCCAGTTTCCGTTGTTACGGTCATTGTTGTTGATAAGCGCATCCACTATCACCTGCTCCCAAAAGCGTTCTGCAATATCGGGAATACACTGTAAAACAGGATTAAATCTAAGATGAATCATAATATCTTCCAGATTTATCAGATGCGAATCTGATGTCGATGACAGGCTTGCTTCAAGCTGTTCGTTCAGTTCCTTGTTATAAATGTTCTTCAGGGTTCGTATCTCACGCAGAGATCCTTCTGTTTTACAGAAGTCCTTGCAGGCAACCACCAGCTTGCCGTTTCGCATTCCAAGCTTTGTCTTGTGAACATCAATGCCTAATATATCGTAAATATTGCTTCCGATGTATTCTGAAAGCGGTGCAGTGGTATATGAAGCAAGTGTTCCTCGCATTCCCTGAGTGTTCTGAGGATATTTCACAATCCAGTACTCGCCGTCTGCGATGATACCTTCCTTGCTCCCTGCTTTACCGCCATATGTTCCGTTTCGTTCGCTTAACGGATAATCGTTCAGGTCAAAATTCATATATCATCATCCCTCATCATTCCGGCAAAGAATATTTTGCACAGAATCTATGCCATTCTTCCATGGATAAAACGTCTGGAACCAGCATTTTCGCATATATTTCAAAATCGTCACATACCTGAACATAAACCGGCAGATTGTTCTCTGTATCAGCGTTTTCTATTTCACTAATCATTTCAAGCATATATGACGGCAGTTTCTTTATTAGTTCAGATACATCTATATCATTTGCTATCCAGCGGAATTGTTTTGGTTTACTATTTTCCATATCTGCGCTCCCTCCAAAAAAATACTTTGTATGTACATTATACTCCTAAAAGATTCACAAATCAATCATCGGAATTAAGTTTCTCCGGAATCTTATTATTCCTTGCTGCATTACTGATATTATACACATTGTGATGTATAGCTCATTCTCCCGCCTCACATCCTTCAGGCACCTCAAAATATTTATCCGGTATGCAATCCACCGGCATCACGACTTTGATAATTTCATAATGAGGGCAATGCATTTTGAAATTAATTATATTCCGGCCATCCTCAGCCATTTTAGGCAAGGATTCGAATAATGAAGGATTAATCTCTGAAATATCGCACTCCTGACACGTGATGGCAACATAATTTCTCCATTTTTCGCCAAGCAGTGTATCTGCTGAAAGCTTCTCGCAGCTGTCAGGATCATAAAAATAAGCCTCTCCTCCTTCACCGGTAAAATATAACCATAAATTCAGACCGCAGTAACTATAGGTATATTCCGGCAAAAAGTATACGGCACCCGGTTTCGGAGGACTGCTGACCATGTCTCCACAGTCATGGGGTTTACAGTCTGCTATTTTTACCAGTTCATCGTTTCTTTTTTGTATCAATTCATCATCAAAATATTCTGAACCGACAATCCTTACATTCTTATAACTCTTCCCGCACTTTTCACACTTAGAAAAAAATTCTATATTACACGGATTTTCCATAAATTTCGTTATCTTTTCTTCTTCGTAAACAGTGACCACTGGTTCTGTACTTGTTTTTTCCGTTACCGTATCGTACGCTGCTTCAGTTTCCGGTGCATTGCTGCTTTCTTCTTCCAGAGTCTTGTTATTTTCCGCACAGCTGCAAAGTAAAAATGCTGTCATAAATAACACAAATACTTTTTTCACTGTAAAATTCCTCCTTAATTACATCTTCCTTCTGCTCATCGGTTATATATTTTTCGTATCATATTTTATGATATTATATATTTTATCACACATCATTCACTAAACGCAATACTTTTTACATTATTTTTTATTATAAAATGAAAATACTGACTGAATTTTAATTAGCCGGTATTTCCATTTTAGATATTGCACATAATACAACAAGCTTCCGTTCACTACAACATAATCAATCTCCGGTAGTGAAAAGCCAGCAAAAAGGCATTCCAACCCTTAACAACAGGCTGCTCTCCCACTTCATGTACTTTTGATTTACTTCATGATACTGTCCATAATTTGCTGGACAGTATCACAGACGTCGTCAAAGAGAATATCCTTTGCATAATCAAAATCGTGCTGATATTTTTTCCAGAAATTCCGGAGTTGTTCACTTACACGGATCTCTGCAATAATATCCGGATAGTATTCCAGAACCTTTCGGCTTCCACGCTTGTCCGCTGTCCGTTCCAGGGCTTTCAGCAGCATCTTTGCATTGCACTCCGTACCGCGCATGGTGTAAAGAATATGTATGTCGTAAAAATCTCTCGGACGGGTATTGGCAATACCTCGGGATAACACCGTTTCGATTTTCTCAGCTATCACAGTTTCAAGGTTATAGGCAAGAATACTGATTGTACGATTATCGAACAACAAAGAAAAGGTGTACTCAATTTCTCTTGGTGTAATAACATCCCCGGTAGTCACATCCACAGTCAATGGTACACTGATTGGCGGATAGTTAGCTTTGAGAGCAACACGAATGCCTGGATAATCGTCCCCCTCACGTATGTCTGAAATATCTGCCAGCTCAAACTTTACATCATCAGCAATTTCCACACTGCAGATTTCTCTGAATATTTCACGGATAGATTCATGTGTCAACGTAAATCCTTTGATTGTGGTATCTAAATCCATTGTAGCTCTTGTATCCAGACCGACGATTGCGGAAATAAGAAAACCACCTTTCAAAATGAAATTGTACTTGTATTTTGAAAGGGATATTCGTTCAAGAAGTCTTTCCAGCATATAGTTCTGCATAACGAGCTGTGCAGATATATTCTTTTCCACAGCTTTCTTTTTGATAAAGGCTTTAAGTTGCATCGAATTTTTTGTAATCATAATAGCACCTCCATGTATCGCAGCACTTTAGGTTTCACTCTGAGCTTTTCTGCGTACTGCATAAGCTTGTGTATATCTTTTTCTTTTGAAGACGCGTACTTTTTCATTGCTACACCCACAATTTGTATGTCACTCCCGTTTCCGCGCAGGATGTCACACAGCGTCCTTTCACAATCATAAACAAGAATAGGGTTACCGCAAGGGGATTGTATTTCAATCGCACCAAAAGAATAGTTCTCTGGCACAACCCGTCTTATGTTTATTCTTTCCTTTTTCAGTGACAGCGAATTATAGCCTTTTGGAAATGTCATTGTGTACTGTGCAGGGGTACGATCAGAATACCCCAGCAGATACAGTGCTGTCTCATGTGAATATATCCCACGACTGTATTTGAGCTGCAACAGGTAAAAATCATCTTCCCATGCGTCGTTGCGTACATACAGACCGCGTCCGAAACGGTAAATTTCCCCGTTATCTACAAGTTCCTGCAATATGCTGCGATGTAACCCTGCTTCTGTCACCTGTTTTGCTGTAATTGTCCCGCCCGGCGATACTTCCAGTAACTCTTTGATTTTTTCAATATTTGTCATAGCTGCCACCTCACTTTCGACTACTACACATTATATTATATAAAAACAATGTGTATTTGTCAAGGCGAGAACGCCCCCTTTTTTCCTGTTCGTACCACGAATGTAAAACAGCTGCAAAGCAATAAAATGTTTCTGAAGCAAACCGACTTTTTTCAGCAAAAGGTTATTTTTCAAATCAAACTTATAATTTAACTTTTCTGTAAAATACACGAAACATCCCAAAACTCAGTAATACAGCCACCGCCTGAATAACCAGTGCTGCAATAAATATAATTGTTCCGGAAGAATTAAAATTAGATATTGTCTCTGTGCACTTACCGGCAAAACTCATAATAAAAATTTCAAAAGGCAATTGCAAAAATATCATGATAAATCCCGAAATTATCTGAATTATATTTCCCATCCTGATTAAAGATACACCCGTAACCATTAAAAAATTTATGATACATATAACCAGGACAACCGATGAGGTATAAACCAAGTCAGCACCGTTAATCCGCTGTAAAATTAAAAAGGGTAAAATATACACAAGCCACACCACCAATGTAACCAGAAGTATACACAACGGAGTAAAAGTGCAGATATAGTATTTTCTGAGACCTGATTCACGCAGAAATACAGCTGTACCTGCATAAGTTTTTAAAACTCCCAAAGTCATACATAAATATAAACATAATATACCTGACACATTGATACCTATCATCTTTTCTGAACTTCCGGCAACAACAGATATTACCAAACCGATAATACAGTTAAAAACAAAAACTACATAAAACAGTTTTCTCTGACTGACAACGCCTGAAATTTTTGAATACCTGATACACTTCCTGAAATCACTCATTTTTCCTCTTCCTTTCCATCGCAACATATTTTTTTGTAGTAAATTCTGTTTAGCACCAGACTCAAACCCAATCCCGTTACAGTTACAATAAATACTGTCACCGGACTTAGTGATGATACCGGACTTAGATCCGCAGTAATCATATTAAGAGTCTGGAAGGAAAAAACAAAAATGACATATATCACAGAACAAATAATCACAGCAGAAATCACTGCCGGATTTCCTGATCTTTCGGCAAATACTATAATGCTGTACAAAATATAGAACGTCATCATATCAAATAATAAATTCTTAATTCTGAATTCTCCGTTTTCAGCAAAGTAAAATAATTCACCTGCAAAGAACAACAGAAAAACAGTAAAAAATCTGTTTAATTCTTTACATATCAACGCCTTTTTCATTACCGCTTTTCTGTCCGGAAATGTTCTGAAAAGTACAGTTTTCCGCTCACCGGAAACGAACAGTCCAGATCCGCGCTCGCTGTCCTGAAGTAGCACTACAATCGGAAGATATGATGAAAACATCGAAAATCCAAGAGTTGCTCTGATATCTGCAAATTCCCGCAAAAGAGCAACCACGATAATCATTATTATTTCCAGTATAAGTACTATTCCGAATTTCTCAGTTATCCTTCGAAAATGTCTGCTGTATGAGGGAGTAAATATTCTTATATAATCTGCAAATCTGTAGTTTTTCATTTTCCCGCTCCCTTAAAATGCTTTAAAACTGCAACGCTTATCTGATGAAGTCCCGGAGTTTCAAAAGCAACATCACAGCCGGCAAGTCTGTCGATATTTTCGCTGAGACAAATGCCTTCAAAACCGAAACTGTTCTCTGTATAAGTAAACATAAAGTCTTTCGCATGTTTACTGCATGAAAGCTCACCTTTCACAAGGATATATTTTTCCTTAAGTTCTTCCACAAATCCTTTTTCAGCTACCTTTCCGTCAGAAATAATAACTGCATAGTCTGTTACATTTTCCATATCGCTTATGTTGTGTGTTGAGAAAATGACACTTTTCTCTCCTTCACCTGAAGAAATATAGTCACGAATATTGTCACAAAGCAGGTCACGCATCAGCGGATCAAGAGGTGAGGCCGGTTCATCAAGTACAAGCAGCCTGGTATCACGGGCAAATACTGATGCAAGCATAACTCTCATTTTATTTCCGTCAGAAAGCTTTTTCAGAGACTTAAACTGATCTTTTTCTGTAAATGAATATGTACTGCATATCCTTCTGAATTCATCCCTGCTGAATCCTTTGAAAACAAGGTCGCAGACATCTTCAACATCTTTTATCTTCCAGTGCTCCGGAAAATAATTTACCGAAGATGTGTATCCGGTCTTCTCCCTGACATCACCTTCATCAGCAGATAAATACTTACCGAAAAGTTCTACCTCTCCCCTGTAATCCATATTTATCCCGGAAATAATATCACACAAAGTTGTTTTTCCGGCACCGTTCTCACCGATAAGAGCAGTTGCAAATCCTTCAGGAACTGAAAGCTCCGGAATATCAAGTGTATATGATTTGTATTTTTTTACAAGATTTTTTACTGAAACAATGTTTTTCATAACCTTCTCCTCACAATCAAATGTTGTCTTCTTTTTTTATTTTTACAAGAGTATTAAGCATTTCTGAAAGTTCTTTTTCCGTTATCCCTGCCAGCTCAGCAGACTCAATAGCCAGAACAAGATATTCTTCTGTTTTTCTCAGATGCTGTTCCCTCAGCATCTCTGTATCCTGAGCGTTTACATAATATCCCTTTCCCTGCATCGCTGTAACAAGGCCTTCCGATTCAAGCGTTTCGTATGCTTTGACTGTGGTTATCACGCTTATCTTAAGCTCCCTGGCAAGGCCCCTGATACTCGGAAGATAGTCACCGTCCTTAAGCCTGCCTGTGAGAATATCTTCCCTGAACTGACTGGCAATCTGCTGATAAATCGGTTCCCCTGATGACTGAAGCAGTTTCACTGTATATTCACTCCTTTCAACTGTACTTACGTCATATATACAGTATACACTGTATATACTGTATTGTCAATACATAATGACAAAAAAATACCGGCTGAATTTTACTCAGTCGGTATTGTGTTCGGTATTATTATTTCACCTGATATATGAATTTTTTCTAATCCGTAAGATTAATCTTACTTAACAGTAAGTTTGACAGAGGAAAAGCAAATACATTCTTAATATCCCCTAATTCATAACATACCTTCTGCTCTTTCTCTCACCTGCAGGAACTATAATACCATTTTCAACCATTTTCCTAAAGGTTCTTTTTATTGTAGCATCCTTAAGTCCTGTAATTTCGCAAGCTTCCTTATTTGATATACTACCGTTTTCACAAATGAAATTCAGAATCAGTTCTTCACGTTTATCGGTCTTTATC
>JAUNJJ010000083.1 GCA_030533325.1 Oscillospiraceae bacterium | reverse complement strand
TTTTCGCAAAATAAATAGTTTAACGATTATCTGTACCACATGGATTTATTCATGTGGTATTTTTTATGGATGGAACAAAAAAGAGCACACATACCATCGCTGGTAATGTGTGCTCTGTAACCTATATTATAAAATCTCTGTTTCTACATATAATGATATAGATTATCCAGACACAATATACACGAATACATCAAAAAATCGAAACATTTTTTTCTGTTTTTCGAATTTAGATTGACATTTTTTATGAAACAGGATATAATATATTATAATGGAGGGGAAAGTTATGAAAGATGTAACAGTAAGGATTAACAATATAACTATTCATAATATAAAAAATGTTAATAATGGATCTGTATTTTTAAATCAAACAAATGATGATTACTTCGGAGCAAGCATTGTAGGATTATATGGACAGAACGGTTCCGGTAAAACTGCATTAGTATGGGCAGCAGAACTTATTAAAGATGCTCTTTCAGGTGTAAAGTTACCAGAAGATACATTTTTTTATATTAGACAGCAATCAGATTCAGCAATGATTAGGGCTGAACTCCTGCTTACTGTAAATGAACGCGAGTATAATGTTTTATACACCATTTCAATCGGAAAAAAAGATAACAATAATGTTCAGATAACTTCTGAATATGTTGATTTCTGGGCAAAAGCACATGATAATCATGAAAGGATTAACAAAACCAGAATTTTAGGTATTGAATATCCGCTAAATTCATCAGATTTTGATAAGTGTTTTTATATTCCTGAAAGCAGAATTATTGAAATGTCAGGTGCGAATAAGCAAATTCGTCAGAAACTGCTGGTTTTACAGGCGTTGGCTAATGAAAAAAACACTTCATTTATTTTCAATGATAAAATAATGGATGTTTTACAGTCTGCTTTTGAAAATCCAATTTACTTTAAAATTTTAGATGTTTTAAGATTTTACGGAAGAATGAACATGTTCGTTTTAAACAGGAACTCTGACACATCATTCAATATGAATCTTTTACCTTTAAGTATGCGTTTCTGTTCAGAGGATTTAATACAAAAATCTGACAGAATACCTGTTGGATTAGGTAAAAACAAATCTAATATGGATACCTTCAGAACAATCGAAAACATTATCTCACAAATTGATATTCTCGTAAAAAATATCATCCCAGGTTTAAATGTTGAGATTGTTTCAATAGATAAAGAACTAAATGAGAAAGCAGAACAGGAAATAATATTTGAACTTGTTTCCAACAGAAACGGAACAATTACTCCATTAAGATACGAATCTGAAGGAATAAAAAAAATTCTGTGTATACTAAGTTCATTAATTGCAATGTTTAATAATAAATCTATATTTGTCGCAATCGATGAAATGGACGCTGGAATATTTGAATATTTACTTGGGGAAATTTTAGATGCAATAAAGAAAAACGGAAAAGGTCAGTTATTATTTACTTCTCATAACATGAGACCACTTGAAGTTCTTGAAAGTTCAAACATTTACTTTACCACAACAAATCCCGAAAATAAATATATTAAATTTACCGGAATAAAAGCAAACAACAATCTGAGAACAACTCTATTAAGGACAATTGATTTAGGCGGACAGAAAGAATCAATATATGAAAATACAAGTACTTATCAGATTGCAAAAGCATTCAGGAAAGCCGGGGTGCTTGTAAATGAATGAAAGTAAAATTCTACTTTTTATTGTTGAAGGGCCAAGTGATGAAGCTTCACTTGCTCCGGCACTTGAAAAAATCATTACAAATTCTACGATTAAATTCAAAGTTATGCATGCAGATATAACAAGTGATTATGATTCAACAGTAAAAAATATTGAAGAAAGGATAAAGAAAATAGGTGTAAAACGCTTTCTTCAGGAAAATCCGCAATTTACTGCTAAAGATATTTGCGGCATTGTTCACATCGTTGATTTAGACGGCGCATTTGTTTCATCTGATATTATTTTTGAAGGTGACACTGAAGATGCTCAGTACTATGATGATAAAATTATATGTAAAGATCGAACTTTATTTTTAAAAAGTCATGACAATAAAAGAAATAATATCCTTCATTTATCAAATATTTCTCAAATAAAAATACCAACCGGAATAATTGTGCCATATTCAATTTATTACATGTCCTGCAATTTAGATCATGTGCTTCATAATAAAAGAAATTCAACAAAATCCGAAAAGATAGAAGACAGCATTACATTTGCTGACCAGTATGACGACGCTGAATTATTTGAGAAATTCTTTAATGGAGAGGAAATAAAAATCTCAGGTACATATAAAAAAACATGGGAATACGTTCAGATCGGCCTAAATTCATTAAAGAGAGGCTCCAACTTCTGGTTATGCATAGATAATCATAAAAGTAAATAGTAAAACAACGGATACAAGTTACTTCACATTCATTGTATCCGTTGTTTATTTTTTATTCAATCACAAAATGTTCAGTTAAAACTCTCCCCCATGCAGTCTCGCCCTTATATCAGCCAGACTCTCATCCACAAGCAGCTTTCCGTCGCAGAATACCGGTACGAGAAGATTGTCTTTCCTCTTCTCAGCCTCATCAAATGTCAGCTCATCCTGATAGAGAATATCATCGCCCTGCCGGTAAACAACGCACATGCCCTTCTGTGACTTCTTGAAGTTTGCGCCCTTTACCTTGTCTGTCTTAGGGTCCTTGAATATCTGTCTCTCCTCGCCGCCGACAATGGCATTTGTAGCCTTAAGCGCCTGACCGAGTGAGTCGCGGGTTACATACTGGTAAGTAAACGAACCGATACCGAGTGTTACGTTTGATGCCGCAAATCCTGCCTTTTCAAGACGGTCGTAAATGATGCAGGCTCTTTCGTATGTGATTGCATCTCCGTAAATAACGCCGATGTGACTGTCAAGTACCTTGTAACCCTTGTCATTTATATATCCGCCGAATGTGTTCCAGAGACATCTTACCGTTCCGAGTTCATCCGGTGTGCATATTTCACCATCTTCTATAATGGTCTTTGTTCCGCAGATGATGTCAGCCGGGTCACCTGAGTCACCGCGGATGACTATTTTTCCGTCTCTTGCAAGAATGCTGTCCTTAAGTGAAGGAATGATGTTTGTTACCACGTTCCAGTAATCATATGTGTCGGAAACGATACTCAGCGGACCTGTTCTGAAAACATCTTCGATAAGGTGACGGTAGCACTCTGCCTCACCGTCGCGTCCGTATGAGCTCATAACGCTGTGTTCTGTTGAAGGAACACCCTTTCCCACCACTTCCTTTGTGCAGTCGCAGTTGTAGTACTGTTCAAGCCACGGAATCGCACCGATAGTAGCTGTTCCTGTAAATGAAAGAAGGTGTGCGGCGCTGCTCTTTTCAGCACTCTCTATGGAAGTCATGCCCCTCATTGAAAAATCCCCGCAGGCAGCAGCTCTGCTTGCTTTCGGCAGAGAAATATCGCAGTCTGTTACAGTAAGCTTTCCGTTTTCAGCATCCACTTTCTTAACCGCCTTATCAGATACAGTCCTGTCATAATATTCATTTACGACCTTTCTGTATGAATAGGCAACAGTTGCAGAGTTCATTGTGTGCCAGATATTTACGGAGATAAATGTCTCCAGATAGTTTACAAGCCAGCCAAATCCCTTTACCGTGTTTGAAATCTCGTAAACAGGTGTTTTGATATTTACCCTCGTTCCTTCAGCAACAGCCTTGATTTTTATCGGAAGATATCCGAGCTTATGCAGCTTTTCTATCTCTTCAGTATCAGCAGCCTGAAGCGTCATCGTATTTGAAATGAGCCTTTTGTACTCGGATACAATCTCATCCAGACTTCTGTTAAAGAAATTTTCATTAAAATATCCGATAAGGTATTCCTTGATAAATGCCTGCATGCCGAATACCACAGCCTTGTCTGCATACTCGTATCTTGACATTCTCGGCGTCCAGTAGGAAACGAGATAATCAAGTCCCGGTGCGTATGCAAGGTGGTGAATTGTCTTGTAAAAATCTGTGAGCACAAGCGGATTTGCTTTTCTGATGTCCATAGTTATTCCCCTCTCTGTCTGAAACTGTGTACTGTACTTATAAGTTCATTTTCCTCTGTAAATATTGAATCCGTAGTAAAAATCTTCTTCACAAGACCGCTCTTTATAAGCTCGCCTTCAAGAATGGTTTTCTCGCAGTGGGTGATGTACAGATAAATGTCACCCGCACCGGACTCCTTAAGTTTCTGCGCACTGTAGTAAAATGTTCCGCCTTTGCTGCAGATATCATCAACAATAAGCACACGGAAATCCCCCTCCGGAATATCCCCGGAAATCTTAAGTTCCTGTATCTTCCCCGTGCGCCAGTCGCGCTTTTTCTCTCCCTTGAGGTACGGAAGCTTTATCTCCTGTTCGTATTTCTTTGCACAGCCCGCATCCGGATAGAACATAATGTCTTTTTCAGGATTAAAGCCAATGGTTTCCATTACCTTTTCTATAAATGGAAGATGAGGTATTTTTTCAACCCTGTCAATAAGCGCCGCACTTACATCAGAATGTGGATCACATACTTTTACACAGTCAAATCCAAGACTGTTGATAAATCCGGCAAAATATTTTAACGTAAAAACCTCGTCATCGTTCTTCACCCTGTCCATACGTGCATTCGGGATGTACGGCATCTCGAGAATAAGTTCAGCCTTTCTGTTGTGTGCCCTGATATGATTTACAAGGAAAAATATCTCTGCCATCTCAGAGTTCCCATCAAAGCACCACTGCAGTGTAATCTTATTCCCCTCAGGAACTGCGGTTCTCACTGACGATGTCCCGTCCGGAAAATGCGCTGAAATAATCTGCTGTCCGTTTAACCTTATCATAGCCTGCTCCCCTTTCAGAAGGTCTGTACATTTACCTGACAGATCTTCATAGCCTCAAGTGCATTTTTGTGTGTTTCCGGCGATACACCTGCACAGCAGTTTTCGTAAACCGTTATATCCGTTTCCGGCGAAAATGCTCTTATCAGCATCGCATTGCTTATTACGCAGATATCAGTGCAGAGACCTGTCATATATACCTCATCAGGTCTTTCGTTCTTCATAATCTCCGCAAGACTGTCGGAACCGAAGGTAACCTTGTCAATTATACGTCCGTTTCTGTAGGCTTCCGTATTTTTCAGTTCATCGCAGATCTCCCAGCCCTCTGTTCCTTTGATACAGTGCTTAACCGGCAGCTTTTTTCCTTCAAGTGTTTCGAGGTAGTTTTCAAAGTGAGTATCCCTCGTGAAAATAACCTCCCCCTCAAATTCATTTACCGCTCTCACCACATCGGAAACAATCTTCTCCGCTTCCTTAGTTCCCAGCGCACCATCAATAAAATCATTCTGCATGTCAATAACCATAAGTATCTTCTTCATATCATCATATCCTTTCCATTTTTCTTAGGTTCATTTACCCCTAAGAGTTTCTATGTTTATATTATATCAGTGAATTTTGCTTTTGTCAATAGTAATTTTTATTTTTTTCTGTACAACACCGCCCTCTTATGCTGCCCCTCCGTCTCCGAAGCCATCGTCTTCTCAATCTTCTTATCATACAACCTGTGAACCACTTCCTTACTCACACTCCTCCCCTTTACAAGCGCATACACCTGCTGCATCTGCGGTATGCTGAACTTATCCGGAAGCAGCATAAAAATATACTCGGAAGTATCAATCCCTGTACGTATACAGTGAACCGCATCCGTTATTATACGCACATGATCAAACGCAAGCTCACCCTCCGTTTTTTCTATAACCGCCTCATCATTCTTCTCGCATATATCTGCTGACAAAAGCACATTTCCCTCATTCGAAAGAATATACGAAAATCCGTCTTCAGTTTCCGTTACCGCAATATCAAACCAGGCCGCATCAGCTGCGTCACTTGAGGCTCTGACTATTTCACTGCTGTTGTTTATAAGGGAAATATACGCACATGATATAATCCTCCCCCTCGGATCCCTGTCAACAGTGCTGTATGTCCGGAACTGCTTAAGATACAGCTTTTCAAGTCCCGTTTCCTCCGAAAGTTCCCTGAAGGCACACTGCTCAATAGTCTCATCCATCTTCAGAAACCCGCCCGGAAGCGCCCACTTTCCTTTAAACGGATGTTCACCTCTCTTTATAAGCATAACCGAAAGCTTCTTCTCCGGACTCTTTTTCGGATTTTCCTGTTTCTGATCCACAACAGTAAACACCGCCATATCGGCAGCCACTGAAGGTCTTTCGTATTTTGATATATCATATTCCTCAAGGTATTTTTTTTCGTTCATAATATTTTTCTCCTGAATTCAGTATTGTAATTTTGATTATAACGTCTTTTACACTTTCAGTCAAGTGCGGAATTTTATTTTCACTTTGTATTGACCTGGAGAATCTGAAAAGATATAATTATAGTAGTAGAATATCTCAGGGAGGGTCTGTTATGCCTGCATTAAATGAAAATAAAATATCATATGATGTTTATTTTGCTGAGACTGAAAATACGGAGAATAAGACTGAGCTAATAAACGGCGAAATAGTTGCAATGGCTTCTCCGAGTCTTGCACATCAGAAAATTATTATGAGAGTTTCAGCTTTTATTGACCGTTATATATCCGACAACAAAGGCGAATGCACTGTTTATCCGACGGTCGATGTAAAACTTGATGACTATAATGTCGTTATACCGGATATCTCTGTTATATGTGACAGCAGCAAACTTAATGAGCAGTTCTGTGACGGCTGTCCGGACTGGATTATTGAAGTTGTCTCAACAAACAGAGCCGACGACTTTATCCGCAAGCTCGCCCTCTACAAGGAACACGGTGTCCGCGAGTACTGGATTGTCGATTCCAGAAATGAAAAAACACTTGTTTATTTCTTTGACGAGAGCAACTTCCCGTCTGTATATACTTTTGATATAGCAATTGAAGTCGGGATATATAAAAATAATCCGGTTAAGCTGCATATTAACATTGCGGAGATAATAAAATAAAAAACATAAAAACAGCGAATACAGATTCCGGAAAAATCTGTATTCGCTGTTTTTATAATTACACCCTTGCTTCTCTTCCGATATTCGCATTTTTGTTCTCTTCGTGCTTTTCACTCTTTGCTGCCTTAAGATAAACCGCTGCAAAGTTAAGTACGAAGAACACTGCAAATATGATTACAAGAACTGCAAGTTCCTTTGAAATGTTCAGTCCGCTTGCTGTTGTGCTTCTGAAAGCATTTACTGTGTATGTAAACGGCATAAACGGATGGAGTTTCTGATAGAAACTGTCTGAAAGCTCTATCGGATATGTACCCGCTGCACCGCTGAGCTGAAGAACCATGAAAACAAGAAGAATAAAGCTTCCTATCTTGCCCATGAGCACATTGAAGAAATAGAACAGCATCATAAATGCCATATCTGCAAGACATGCTACTGCGATTGTCTTTGTCATTGATACCGGAGAAAATCCCAGTGCTGCTGAAAGAACGCCTACCATAAGTACTGCTGAGACTGCTGCAACTGCAAGTACCTTTATCATTTCACGTGCCCAGTAGTGAACCGCTGATTTTCTGTCAATGTTCTTTTTCTCTATTGCTTCATCAGGTGAGAACATCAGACAGTACGCAAGACATCCTACCCAGAGTCCCACTGACATCATATAGGCTGACATTGCCTGACCGTTGTTCTTAGGATTCGTCAGAACTGTTTCCTCTGTTTCAACAGGAGCTGCAAACATACTGCTGTTACATTCTTCCCTGTTTACTTCATTTATCTCTGAAGCTCCGTCTCCAAGTGAAGTTTCGAGAGTTTCACATCCGTCATAAAGTTCGACAAGACCGTCACCAAGTTTAAGCGATCCGTCATAGAGTTTTGCTGAACCCTCTGAAAGCTTTGAAGTTCCGTCTGAAAGTTCATCAGAACCGCTTAAAAGCTTTTCATTGTTTGATACAAGCTTTTCCGTACCCTCTGAAAGTGATGATATACCGTTTTTAAGTTCAGCTGCACCGCTGTTTATTGCTGATGCCGCCTGAATAATTCCCATATTTTCAGCGGATTCACCGTTTCTTTCAAGCGCATCCTGAACTCCCGTCAGGCCGCCGGAAAGTGAATTAATCGTGTTTCCTGCAGCCGGAAGAAGTATATCCGAATTCTGTGCAATAACACCAACACTGTTTTTCAGCGTTTCCATCGATGTATTGAGAGTGCTTATTTTATTGTCAAGGTCTGCCGAAGATACCGCATCAGAAATCCCTTTCACATTAGCACCTATATCAGATGCGGCTGTGGCCATGTTCTCCATGGAAGACATTATCTGTGCCGACAATGCAGCCTGCTGTTCCGGCGGAAGCGACTGAAATACAGGACTCTGCATAAGGGATGTAAGGGTATTTCCCATCTCCTGAAGGCTGTTTCCGATACTCTGTGCATCAGCACCTATACCTGTAAGCGAGGTATTCATAACATTCATAAGTCCGCTCATATCCATACTCATATCCGCATTCCGAAGCGAACTGTCAAGTGCCTGTATCCCTGAATTAAGTGACGCAAGTCCGGCAGTAACCTGAGCAATACCTGCTCTGTTTTCTTCATTCATGCTGCCGTCAATTGTACCTGCAAGGGTGTTTAATCCGTTAAGAAGTGCTGCAGTACCATTTGTCAGACTGTCAGCTCCTCCGGAAAGCTTTGAAACACCTTCGTTTACCTGAACTACGCCGTCCGTATAATCTTTCAGTCCGTCTTTCAGAGTATCAAATCCCTCTTCAAAGGTTACTGTGCTCTCCGCAAGCGTCTTAAGGTTTTCACTGATAGTCCGGTTTCCGTCCTTCAGATCAGATACACCGTTTCTCAGTTTTCCGGCACCGTCCGTCGCCTCAGACATACCATCTCCTATAGTACCGAGCTGCTCAAAGACAGTTTTTACATATTCCTCGACAACACTTTCCTGAACGCTTTTCTGAAGCTTTACCATGGCACTTTCACTCATCTTGGACGCAATATAGTTGGTGCCCGGATTTACTTCATAGTTCAGAACCATTTTTTTCGGCTCATCGTCCATAACCGTCGAAGCATTTTCTGAAAAATTTTCCGGTATTGTGATTACCATATAGTATGTACCGTTTTCAAGCCCCTTCTCCGCAACGGAACTGTCAACGAAGTTAAATGCCAGCGAGTCATTTTCCTCAAGATTCTCAACAAGGTTCTCACCTATATTAAGAACTGCATCATTGTACATTACCGGCCTGTCGTTGTTTACAACCGCTACAGGAAGATTTTCAGTTTTCCCGTAAGGGTCCCACATTGAACCGAGGAAAAATGATGTGTAGATAGTCGGTATGGCTATTATCCCGACTGCAGCAATTCTGTTGAAGTTCCTCTTCAAAAAGCCTTGTTTCTTTTCGCTGTTTTCCATAAAATTATGTTCTCCTTTCTGTAAAACATCTGCCTGAAAATAATTTTTAATCTATTAATAGAAAATTGTTGATTTTTAGGCTTGTTTATATTATACTATAGGAGGAGGAAGTTTATCAACCATTAATTTATATGATTTTGTCTGATAATTGACGAATATCATTAATCTGTAGATTAATAATCAAAAATGAAAGGAATGATTTATTATGGCAGACAGTCGTGACAGACGCGTCAGAAAAACCGAGGAGCAGCTTACAAAGGGGCTTACAAAACTTATGAAGGAAAAGAGCATCAAGGACAT
The DNA here is from genome assembly GCA_030533325.1 of Oscillospiraceae bacterium. Classification (GTDB taxonomy): domain Bacteria; phylum Bacillota; class Clostridia; order Oscillospirales; family Ruminococcaceae; genus HUN007. The sequence goes on along the minus strand of JAUNJJ010000083.1, from coordinate 7,050 downwards.
TACAGTCCGCGAACTTGCCGATGAAGTTGACATCAACCGCTCCACCTTCTACCTTCACTACAAGGATATCTTTGATATGGTTGAAAAGATTGAAAACAGACTGGCCGCAGATGTTATCAGCACGATGGAAGAGCTGAGCAGAAACCGAATAAACAAGACCACACTTCTTGAATTCCTTACTGATATCTTCGAAACCATATACTCAAACGCGGATCTCTGTGCAGTTATGCTGAGCAAAAACGGAGACATAAACTTTCAGAACAAACTAAAGGAAATCATATACCAGAAAACCTTCGATATTATCAAAAACCGTCTCTGCCGTAACGCAAGTGAATACGAAATAAAAGTAACCAGCGGCTTCTTCATCGCCGGCATCCTCGGCATAATAGAAATCTGGCTCTCCGACATCACCGCCGGCACCCCCGACCAGATGGCCGAAACCGCCTACCGCCTCATCGAAAAGGGCTTCGACGGCTTCACACCCTACAACTAATAACAAAGGTGCACGGGGACCAGCGAAGGTGCACGACGACCAGCGAAGGTGCAGGGCGACCGCAAAGCCCTGCAAAAGCGAAGGTGCAGGCGACCGAAGGAAGTGCAGAGCTCGACCGCAAAGCCCTGCAAAAACAAAAAAATTATCCGGAAACTCACCCCATATGCCATAACATAAAAAAATCAGGTTCATATCCCTCAAACTTGTGGATATGAACCTGTTTTAATTATTCACCTAACACCCATATACCTCCCTCGCCGCATCAACCGTAGCCTTTGCATCCTTCGCATAATAATCCGCACCAATCTTCTCCGCATACTCCGGAGTAAGAACAGCACCACCAACTACAATCCTGCAGCACGGCTTGTTACACCTCACAAGCTTAATTGTCTCTTCCATCGACTTAAGCGTCGTTGTCATAAGCGCCGACAGACCAACAAGCTTCACATCCTCATCCATCGCCGCATCAACAACATCCTGATACTCAACATCCTTTCCAAGATCCACAACATCAAACCCGTAATTTTCAAGCAGAACCTTCACAATATTCTTACCTATATCATGAATATCCCCCTTTACAGTAGCAAGAACAACCTTCCCCTTTGAAACATTATCCTCACCCCTGCCCATCTTATTCTTAATAACCTCAAACGCAGCCTGTGCAACACCGGCTGAAAGAATAAGCTGAGGCAGGAATATCTTTCCGCTCTCAAAATCTGCTCCGGTTTTGTCAAGGGCAGGTATAAGCATGTTGTCAACGATATCCATCGCGTTTGTCGTTTCAAGAAGTTTTTCCGTTATAACCGCACCTTCATGCTTAAGTCCGTTCTGGACAGCAAAGAGAAGTCCCTCAGCACTTGCATCAGGTCCGTTCTGAGCTGATGCAGCAGGAGCCGGGGGTGCTGAGTTATTGTATGCACTGATAAACTCAGCTGCATTTTCATCAATATTTGCAAGAAGCTTGTATGCCCTTACCGCACCTGTCATAGCTGCAATGTTCGGATTTATAATCGGCAGATCCAGTCCGTGTGAGAGACATATCTGAAGGAAATTGCTGTTTATCAGTTCTCTGTTCGGAAGTCCGAATGAAATATTGGAAACACCGAGAACGGTTTTAAGTCCGAGTTCATTTTTAACCCTGTTAAGAGCCTTTACAGTTTCCATAACGCCTGCCTGTTCAGCTGAAGCTGTAAGCGTAAGACAGTCTATATAAATGTCCTGCTTCGGAATTCCCATAGCTATCGCTCTGTTCATTATCTTTTCAGCTATGGCAAATCTCTCATCAGCGGTCTTCGGAATACCGTTTTCATCAAGAGTAAGTCCGACAACTGCAGCTCCGTATCTCTTTACAAGAGGAAGAATAGTCTGAAGTGACTTTTCCTCACCGTTTACTGAGTTTACTATAGGCTTGCCGTTGTATACACGAAGTGCCGCTTCCACTACCTCAGGTATTGTGGAGTCAATCTGAAGCGGAAGGTCAGTTACGCTCTGAAGAGCCTTTATGGTTCTGACCATCATGGCCTTTTCGTCGATATCAGGAAGACCAACATTAACATCAAGAATATCTGCACCGGCACTGACCTGTTCAATAGCCTGACCAAGGATATAGTCGATATCGCCGTTTTTAAGTGCTTCCTTGAATCTTTTCTTTCCTGTAGGGTTAATTCTCTCACCGATTATTCTCGGCTGATTAATAACCACTGTGTTCGAGTATGAACATACAGCAGCAGGAATTTCAGGAGTACGTTTCACATACTTACATCCTGAAAGCTTTGATGTAAGCGCTTTAATATAATCAGGTGACGTGCCGCAGCAGCCTCCGAATATTTTTACCCCCATATTCGCAAATGCAGCTGCCGCTTCAGCGAAGTCATCCGGATCAACATCATAAAGATTCGTATCAGGATCAGGAAGTCCGGCATTCGGTTTAACAGCAACAGGAAGGCTGGTCCATCTGCAGATTTCTTCAACCACAGGAGCAAGCTCCTTCGGACCCAGAGAGCAGTTTACACCGATTGCGTCAGCACCAAGCCCTTCAAGTGTAAGTGCCATGGCAGAAGTTGAACACCCTGTAAATGTTCTTCCGTTCTGTTCAAATGTCATTGTACAGATAACCGGTTTGTCTGAGTTTTCCTTTGCAGCGAGAAGTGCCGCTCTGACTTCATAAAGATCAGTCATAGTTTCAAAAACTATAAGATCAGCATCTTTTCCGGCTATAATCTGTTCCCGGAAAATATCATATGCCTCTTCAAATGTGAGACCTCCTGTTGGTTCAAGAAGCTGACCAATCGGACCGATATCAAGAGCAGCATATGCCTTTTTGCCGCTCTTTTCACATGCTCTTTTTGCAATTGAAACACCGGCTCCGATAATCTCATCAACAGTGTGACCGCAGCCTTCCAGCTTGAATCTGTTGGCACCGAAGGTATTGGCATAAACAATCATTGTTCCGGCTTCTATATACTGACGATGTATATCTTCTATAACATCAGGATTGGTTAAGTTGAGAAGTTCAGGTATCTCACCTGCTTCAAGTCCGCTTTTCTGAAGCATGGTTCCCATAGCGCCGTCAAGAAAAACGAATTCATTTTCTGATAATATTTTTTTAAGATCCACAGTGCATACCACTCTTTCTGAATTTGCATTTTTCACGCATACTGCATGTCACACAACCTCTTGCCGACGGCGGAAGAGGCGAATCTGATACTCCCATTACCGATGTTACTGACTTTATCGGAACAAGCATTCTGCTCTGAGAAGTGCAGAGTCCTATTTTTCTCGGGGCATCAAGCACATCAAGAAAATCCTTCTGAATATCTATACTGAAATCACCGTATCCCGGTGCATATCTCCAGGTAAAAAACTTTCCCTGTTCATTTGATCTTATCTTTTCCTCCGCCTCAGCACATACCTGCTCAATGGCAGCACTGGCAAATGCATCTGTGATAACTGCCTTCGCCATATCGGTAATCTGCATTTTTCTGATAAGTCTGTCTGCCTCAGGTCCGAGAGTAGCGGCGATAAGATATGCACCGTAACAGTTCTGAAGATGCTTTGAAATATCCTTTCCCTTAAGAACAAGCTTTGAACCTTCGACCTTTACTTCATCACCCTTAACCGAAATATCAAAGTAACGGTAAATAAACGACGGGCGCAGAACTTTCAGCAGTTCCCTTTCGCATTCGTCAATGCCAGGAATTGATGCTGCCGCCTCTTCATCGTGACAGGAAAGATACCGAAGTGCTTCGGAACGGTTAAGTGAATCAATATTTACTGTCATAGTACCCCCGAAACAGCTTCTGAAATTTTTTCTGCTATATACGGATTGTTCATTGTGTAAAGGTGAATTCCGTCAACGCCTGAAGCAGCAAGGTCAACAATCTGGTCTATCGCATATGCGATACCGGCATCACGGAGAGCCTCAGGATTGTTTTCGTACTTTGCCATTATTCTTGTAAACTTTGCAGGAAGACTTGCTCCGCACATTGATACCATTCTTTCGATGGACTTTTTATTGGTTACAGGCATGATTCCGGCCTCTATCGGAACTGTTATTCCTGCTATTCTCGCCTTCTCAAGGAAACTGTAGAAAAGCTCATTGTCAAAAAAAAGCTGGCTTATCATGTGGTCTGCACCTGCATCCTGCTTTTCCTTAAGATGTCTGATATCTGTGATAATATCAGGGGAATCAAGATGACTCTCCGGATAGCATGCTGCAGAAATATGGAAATCACCGCGTTTCTTAATATATGCTATAAGATCTGAGGCATACATAAAATCATGCTTCGGCGGTCTTTCGGGATTGATATCCCCTCTGAGTGCAAGGATATTTTCAACACCCTTTGACTTGAGGTCGTCAAGTATAGTGTCGATATCCTCCTTTGAATTGCTGACGCAGGTAAGGTGGGCAGCCGAAGCAATTCCGAGACTGTTCTTTATATATGAAGCAATCTCTCCGGTTATATTGTCTCCGTTTGTACCTCCCGCACCGTAAGTGACACTTATAAAGTCAGGTGAAAGAGCTTTAAGACTGTCAAGAGTTTTGTATATTGAATCTGCGGAAGTATCCTTTTTAGGCGGAAAAACCTCAAAAGAGAAAACGCATTTGTTGTTTTTGAAAAGTTCAGAAATCTTCATTTTTTCCTCCGTATCAGTATTTTTTATTGCTATACTATTATAGCATTTAAGCTCTTGTTTAGTCAATCAGTTTTTTATAACTGTTTACTATAAACAGTTATAGTTTCAGTCTATATCATTTTATTTTAATATATTTTTCATCTATATGTTGACATGCAGAGAAATGAATGGTAAACTGAATAATGTACGAAATTATTTTTTCTTACCGCCTTTACTTTTATACGCTAATGTGTTAAAATATATATACAGTATATTAACAAGGTTAGGTGATAACGATGAACAGCAAGATAAAAGACAAAAACACAGACGGACTCTTCGAGGCAATTCTTTCACTTGAAACAATTGACGAATGCTACAAGTTTTTCGAAGATCTCTGTACTGTACTTGAAATAAAATCCCTCGCCCAGCGTCTTCAGGTAGCTAAGATGCTCAGCGAACATCATGTATACAACGATATCGTAAGTGAAACAGGCGCAAGTACAGCAACAATAAGCCGTGTAAACAGATCACTTCACTACGGTTGCGACGGATATGAGATAGTATTCAACAGACTTAAGGAAAAGAAAGAGAAGGAAGATAATGAGTAATTATTCTGACTTTGCTTTTTACTACGACAGTCTGACCGGAAATGTTGACTACAAAAAAAGGGCTGCCTACTTTGACATGCTTATAAAGAAGTACTGCACCTCCGGAGGCAGATATCTTGTGGATCTTGCGTGCGGTACCGGCAGCCTTTCTGAAGAATTTGCATCACTTGGCTACGATGTAGTTGGTATCGATTATTCTGAAGAAATGCTCTCTGAAGCACTGGACAAAAAATTTGACAGCGGTTCAGACATACAGTATGTATGTCAGGATATGACTTCATTCGAGCTTTACGGAAACGCAGACATTATAGTATGTGCTCTCGACAGTATAAATCACCTTTCTTCAGCAGAAGATATAAGAAAAACCATAGAGCGCGTCTTTATGTTTCTGAAAAAAGGCGGAGTTTTTATTTTTGATGCAAACACAGCATATAAGCACAGAGAAATTCTTGGGAACAATTCCTTTGTAATTGAAAACGATCAGGTCTTCTGTGCCTGGCAGAACACATTTTCAGAAAATGATAACCGTGTCGATATTGCTCTGGACTTCTTTGAAAAATCAGAGGATGGCAGGTACACAAGATACAGCGAGGATTTTTCCGAAATAGCACCCGAATGTGAAACCATTGACAAATTTCTTACAGATGCAGGATTTACTATAGAAGCTCACTTTGACGAGGATTCGACTAATCCGGTTCATGAAAAAACACAGCGTATAATTTACGCTGCTAAAAAATAAATTTTATACTTAAATGAGGAAAAAACAAACTATGGGAATATTAAAACGTGCAATATCAGCTGATGCATCAGTTGTTGCAATGGCTGTAGACACAACAGATATCGTATCAGAGATCGAAAAAATTCATAAAACATCAGCTGTTACAACAGCGGCACTCGGCAGACTTACAACAGCGGCTTCGATGATAGGATATTCACTGAAAAATAAAGACGACTCCGTTACAATGCGAATTGACGGCAAAGGTCCTTCAGGGGTTCTTATTGCAGTATCAGACTACATGGGAAATGTAAAAAGCTATGTGGCAAATCCTGTTGTTGAGATTCCGCTCAACAAACACGGTAAACTTGATGTTGCCGGTGCAGTAGGAACTAACGGTACTCTTTCAGTCATAAAGGATATTGGTTTAAAGGAACCATACTCAGGAACTATTCCTCTTGTTTCAGGTGAAATTGCTGAAGACGTTGCAGCATACTTCGCAACAAGCGAACAGATTCCGACTGTATGCGGTCTTGGTGTTCTCGTAAATCCTGACCTTTCTGTAAACTGCGCAGGCGGATACCTCATTCAGCTTCTTCCTTTTGCAAGTGATGCCGTTATAGACCAGATTGAAAAGAATGTAAACGGACTTAAGTCAGTTACACAGATGATGACAGACGGAATCACAATGGAAGAACTCGCTCTGAAACTTCTTGACGGACTTGACCCGAACATCCTTGACGAATCAGAAGTAAAATACCGCTGTGACTGCAGCAAGGACCGTGTCACACGTGCACTTACAAGTCTCGGTCATGAAGAACTTGAGGATATGATAAAGGAAAATACTGAAAAAAATATAACAACAGATGTTCAGTGTCATTTCTGCAACAAAATCTATTCCTTCACAGCCTCGGATCTCAAAAAACTTAACAAAAGAATTTAAAAAAATCACCTCACACAAAGTTTTTGAATTTGTGTGAGGTGTATTTTTCTGTATAATACATATCAGTAATACCAAAAAAATCCGGACTATATAAATAACCCGGATTTTTTATTTTACTAAAGGCGCCACCCGGATTTGAACCGGGGATCAAGGTGTTGCAGACCATTGCCTTACC
>JAUNJJ010000082.1 GCA_030533325.1 Oscillospiraceae bacterium | reverse complement strand
TACCTGATATTTACAGGAAACCTTGTGGAAATTGCAGTATTGTATTTATGCTACATATATGTTAAAATATAGTAGTGGCCACAAAATATTCAATTTGACCGTGAGGAAATATGACTATGAAAAACGACAACGACATGACTAAAAAGGACCATTTAACCAAGACTTACATCGGGAATAATGAGATATTCGCTGATGTTGTAAACTACGCTGTTTACGACGGTGTACAGGTTATCACACCTGAGGTACTTGAAGACGGGAATACGGTTGCTACTTCGTACATCTACAAAGGCGACGGCTTCAGACTCACTTTTGAAAGGACCCGTGATGTAAGAAAAATTGCAAGAAAAAACTCCGGCGACAATACCTGCTACATGATTTTCGGTGCTGAAAACCAGTCCCAGCTTCACTATGCTATGCCTGTCAAGGCCATGACATATGATGTTCTGGAGTATATCTGCCAGATTGAAAACCGTAAAAAGACTTTCAGGGCAATTTCAGAAGCAAAAAAAGCCGGCGAGGAACCACTTGAAGCACCGCCTGACAACGCTGAATTCCTTTCATCCTGGAAAGCAGATGACGAACTTGTTCCGGTAGTCACTATAGTGATTAACTTCGGTGATAAAAAGTGGGATGCTCCGGTTACTCTTCATGAGATGTTTGACAAAAATAAGAGAAAGTTTCAGAGGAACAGAATCATCAGGGAGATGATTCCGGATTATAAATTCATCCTTATCGATCCGCATCAGATGAGTGAAGATGACTTTGAACTTATGAACACCAATCTTAAAACTGTTCTCAGGGCTATTGCTTACGCAAGGGATAAAAATAAAATCGAGCTTCTGGAGAAGATTGATACTCCGCTGGACAGGATTGAATGGGAGATTATTAACAAGTATACTGGTATGAGTGTTGACGTACCTAAGGAGAAAGAGGTGAAGAAAATGAGTGAAGGACTTAAGAAGTATTTGGAAGAGCGTGAGGCTAAAAGCGAAGCTAAAGGCGAAAACAAGCTTGGTTCTTTAATCAAGGCACTTGAAAATGCCGGAAGAAAGGATGATGCATTCAAAGCTGCATCAGATGCCGAATACCGTCAGAAACTGTATGAAGAGTTCGGAATTAAATAAGGGAACAGTTTGAATTACTTAACCTAACACACATCCAACTGTTTCAGCATAGTTGCTGTTCAGTGGGATGATTTTTGTAAGTATAATTCTGGCGTATATATGCGGATATTTCTCAGTTACGTTATTTCGAGCTCTCCCTTCTCTCGACCTCCCCTTTTTCAGGTTTTTCTTTTTTAATTTTTCCGCATATTTTACCAATGAATTTTCTATGTACCTGTGCTGATGCTTTTTCTTTCTGGATATCTTAGCGTCCTTAGTTTATCTATCCCTTTAATCCGACTGCACAGTTCGAAAATATTTTTAAACTGAAAAAAGCGAAGCCGGATTAATGACTTCGCTGATGTATTCTTAAAACTGTAGATTTCCTTGTCTGATGTTTTTCAATTTTTCATCTAAAAATTTCCTTTATTTATAACATTTTCATTATAATACGAATATGTGAATGTATATGAAGAAAAATATATGTGCGGTGCTGTCTGTACTGCTTGTTTTCAGTATGTACGGATGCAGAAAAATTCAGTGATGAAAATTCCGGGATAAACAGTCCGGATTTATCAGAAACTGAAATCTCTGACACAGACAGTACAGGCGGAAAAATATCAGAAAGTGCGGATATTTCTGTAACCAAAACAGGTATATATATTTCAGAAGAATATAAATTACCGGAAAATCTGGATTTTATGTATGGTTTAGCAGCAGTAAATGATAAAATAGTTGTAACCGGTTCTGAAAAAGTCAGTCCTGATGATATCGGCGGAATCTATACGGTTTTATGGGATTCGATTATATCTACGTAAAAAATGACGGAAATATTTACGGTTACAAAGAAAACAGCAATGAATCAGCACTGATTATATCAGGATTAAGGACTGACGAAAGAATTCCATGTGCAGCGGCTGATGAAAATGGATTTGCGGTAGTAAAATAATATGCAGAAAATAAAAGAAAAAGAGCTTAGAGGATGTATACTTCTAAGCTCTTTTCGATTCCAATTACGACTTGTGTGAGATGGTTTATAGGTGCACTTCACAATATCTTCCTGAAGACTTATTTGTCGTTGTTCCCCTGACTGTCCGGATTTTCTGTCTTTGGCATCAGCATATAAATTGTGTTGCTGTCTTCTGCTGTGCAGTAAATATTCCCGTCATCAGCTACGGCGAAACCTGTAAAATTTACTCCATAGCTTGATAAATTATCAGCTATAAGAACCAGTTCATCTGTATCGGTATTATATCCGTACATAGAATCATCGTCAAAAATCTGAAAATCATATTTTCCGCCTCTTTGTATGGTTGATGTGTCGTCCCACGAATAGCTGCTGTCTTTTAAAAAGTCAAACTCATCGTTAAGAGAAGAAAGTTCGGTTAAGGAATCAATTTCAGGTTCATAACACATAATTTTATTTGTATCCCAGGCAAGATAATATATTTTTTCGCCGGTTTCTGAACTTTTGTTTCCAAGAAAACTTATGTGAGTTTCAGGCATTTCAAAATCGTCAGAAAGTTTTTCTCCTTCAGGGGAATAGACCATGTATCTGGTTTTTCCGGTATCAGAATCAAAATAGCTGAGCAGAAGATTTTTCCCGGTGCTTACCGGTGAAACTGCTCCGTTCATACCCTCTTCGATAATGAGAGACGGGTTAAGTTCATCATATCTTATAAGATTTGTAAACGCATAACCATCTTGATCATAAGTATACAGGCGGAACAATACTCCATCTTTATTATAAAATGTTTTATTGCTGTAGTAGTGCTCTTCTTCACCACTTGATAAATCTATTTTTATTTCTTTTGTCCAGTTGTCTTCAATGCTCAGAACATTGTAAGGCGTTAGTTCAGAACTTTTATGATACTCGTCGACAGACATATCATTGGAATAGTAATCATATAGCTCGTCTTCATCAGGATAAATTTCTGAACTTTCATTTTTCGTTATTTCAAAGCTGCTGTCGAGAACATAGTTGTTTCCGTTTGTATCAGTTAAATACATAATTCCGCTGTCTTTTTTTATAAAAATTCTGCTGAAAGAAGTTCCTTCAAAGAATTTAATGATTTCATTCTCACCTGTTTTCATATTGTATCTGCCTGCTGTGCCATCTGTTTTTTCTCTGTTTTTCCACTCTGACACTTCTCCGCAGTAATACATATATCCATCTTCAGATACATATAGATCTTTTATCCGGAGTGTAGAAGACAATGAATCTGAGGGTTTATATTTATCCGGAATATCCGTACCGGAAAGAAATTCTGTAAAAACTGTTTTTTCGTTCCCTATATCATAGTATTTCAGTAAGGTATAGTTCTTTTCTTCTGAGATTCCTTTTAAAAAAAGATTTCCGCCAGCATACGTTATACTGTTCGGCGGTGTCATTCCGGAATATGTGCGATATTCTTTCAGTTCATAGCCTGAAGTATTATCAGCCGGAGAAGTGTCTGATTCGGAGATTTCGTATTTATTAAACCGGTTTTCTCCGGATTGTCAGCCGGATTACTTGTGCTGTTATTTTTACTTAAAACTAATGTTACAGAAACCGTTCCAATTACAAAACAGGCTGCAGCTGCTGCAATGGCTTTCCAGTTAAATTTATGATGATATACTTCAATTCGGGTTTCAACTGCAGATTCCTGTACTTTATCTGAGTTGTATTCGTTTTTTGTAATCTTTGTTCTGTTAGTAATTTCTTTGTTCTCCATACCGCAGGATTTCCCGGTTTCATTTAATATTCCTTCATCTATCTCACCGAGAAGTTCAAAAAGATCTTCTTTTTTCATATATTGTATCCCCTTTCGTTAAGATATTTCCGTAACTTTGTTCTTATTCTCTGAAGAGATACAGCAGCGTTATTTTCACTGATTCCGTACCGCAATGATATATCCTTCATGCTGTCCGCATACCAGTATCTGCTGACAAACAGTTTTCTTTTGTCTGACGGAAGTGACCATAGGAAATCGTTTATTTCTTTTATCAGCTCCTTTTTATAAAATTCGCTTTCAGTATCATCCCCTGATGAATGCAGGCATTCCTCCAGCTCATCAAGTACACTGTCAAAGCTGTTTCCGCCGCGTTTTTCGGAACAGGATCTGGCATACATATTAAAAGCCAGATTTCTTGTTATTTTCCCGATATAATTTTTCAGCGACGGCGGTTTGTTCGGCGGAACGGACTGCCAGACTTTCTGATATGCTTCATTTACGCACTCTTCTGCATCTTCTTTATTTCCCGTTATGTTTCGGGCAATGGCATTGCAGTATTTTGCGTATTTATCAGAAATAATACCAATTGCAGATTCATCTCTGTTCCATAGCATTTTTACTATATTTCTGTCATCCATCATCTGAATCCTCCTTTCACTTAAATATACAGATTTATCGGTCATATATTACAAGTATTTTAAAAAAAATTTTACTGTTCCCTTTAACACAATACTCCCGAACTGTTACAAAATATTATTAAACTGAAAAAAGCGAAGCCGGATTAATGACTTCGCTGATGTATTCTTAAAACTGTAGATTTCCTTGTCTGATGTTTTTCAATTTTTTATCTAAAAATTTCCTTTATTTATAACATTTCCATTATAATACGAATATTATACCATTTTTAATATAATGTTTCAATGATTCTGCATATTATTTTACTGTTGTATTTCGTTAAAATTTAGTGTATAATATAAGAAAATCATATTTCTCTAAATAAAGAGGTAATTCAGATGAAAAATAATAAACTATACTGGAGGATTATTATTGTAGTTTCAGTACTTTCAGTAATATTAAATTTCGCTGCGTGTTTCAGAAAATTCTGTGACGTGTATACAAAAGTCATCTATATGAAAATAACTGATATTTTAGGATGGCTGTTCGGATTGTTTCCTGTAGCTGCAGGTGAAATACTGATGTATGCTGCAGGAATTATCATAGCTGCCGCATTTATTATTCTGATCATACTAATATTTCTCAGAAAGAAATCAGGTTTCAGAAAATTTGCTGCTTCATATATGAAATCAGTTCTAATGATACTTGTATGTGTTGTCTTTATTTATACAGTAAACTGGATAATTCCTTTAAGAACTACACCGCTCAGCCCCGGAACAGAAGAAAAGCGCTCTTACACAGTTGAAGAGCTTCGCATTCTGAGAAAATATATAGTCGAAAGCACAAACAAACTCTGCGATGAAGTTCCGCGTGATGAAAACGGAACTCTTTTGATCCCGGATCAGCTTGACGAAGATATAATCAAGGCAATGAAAAATGTCAGTGATGAGCTTCCTCTGCTCGACGGATATTATCCGCATCCGAAAGCTGCTTTGTGCTCGGGAGTTCTCAGCTGGATGAATATCGGAGGTTATACATATCCATATACCAAGGAGATACAGTACAACAAATACGATACAAGATTATCCTATCCATCGCTTATTGCTCATGAATACAGTCATTACAGAGGTTATTTCCGGGAGAATGAAGGTGAATTTGCAGGGTTTCTTGCCTGTGCTTCCAGCGAGAATCCGCTGATAAGATATTCAGGATTTATCCAGGTATTCCACTATGTGGATAATGCATTTTTTGATAGTCTTGAAAACAGCTGCAGTGAGGAAGAATACATATTTGAACTTGTAAACGCAGAATATCTTTATCAGGAAGTCTGGGATGATATAGACAACAGTATTTCAGAAGCTGATGAATTGTATGAAAATGAAGTAAGCGATTTTGCTGAAAATACCTTTTCTCCGATAGCTGAAGAAGCCGCTGATACAGGATGGTCCACTCAGAAGAAAATACTAAAGGAAGCCTCATATGACGGAGTGACAGAACTTTTGCTGCAGTATTATGATGGAATATTGTACTGAAAACGGACTTAATTTCATATCATCCTTATCATTACTCAATATCCATATCGGAACTTTTTCCTGACTTCAGATATTGTTTTACAGCGTTTATATACCCGATAGAGTACCATGCACTGCATCTGGATTTTATGTATGGGTTAGCAGCAGTAAATGATAAAATATAGTGAACGTCAAAATAAATTTGACGTTCACTACAGGGAGTCTATTTCATAAGCCAGTCAACAGCATTTTCAACTATGATTCCATTATAATTACCAGGTGAAAATCTGTCAAGTGTCAGTATTGTCTTAAGGTAATGGTCCCTGATATTATTTAACGGGGTTATCTCACGATTAAAAGTATTTTCATCAATCATTGAAGCTGTTACCTGAAAATATTCTATAACGTCATTCTTCTTCACTACAAAATCAACTTCTTTAACTCCGTTTTTGCCTACATATACTTTGTAACCTCGTCTGCATAATTCAAGATAGATGATATTTTCAAGTGTGAAACCAATGTCGTAACTTTTTTTCGGCAGCATATAACGACGTAACCCTGTATCAGCAATATAATACTTTTGATTTTGCTGTAAGAGTTGCTTTCCCTGAATATCAAATCGTTCAACGGGATAGAATATAAATGCCTCTGTAAGTACATCAATATAATCAGCCACCGTATTTGGACTGACTTTTCTTCCTGTTGATACAATATAGTCAGAAACACTTTTTATACTGATAAGATTCCCGACAGAACCTGAAAGAAATCTACTGATATTTTTTAGTAAAGATAAATCCGTAACCTTTCTTTTTTCAGTTCCCTTGCGAACCTGACGCTCTTCAATATCTTTAATTATGATTGTGTTATATATGCCTTCAAGGTAGGTATCTATCTTTTCCTTGTTTCTGTCCATAGTGGCAATGTAAGGAAATCCGCCATCTGCCATATATTCTGTAAATAATTCATCATTACTTCTGGTTGTTTGCTGCAGCTTTGCATATTCTTTAAATGAAAGCGGAAGCATTTTTATTTCAATGTATCTTCCTGACAACAGAGTAGCAAGTTCACCGGATAACATAAAAGCATTGGAGCCAGTAATATATATATCTGTATTATCCTTGATATACAAACTGTCTACAACCTTTTCAAAGCATTCAACCTTCTGTATTTCGTCAAGGAAAATATATGTCATTTTATCAGAAGAAAGCCTTTCACAGAGATAAGCATACAACTTTTTATAATCAAGTAAATCATCATATGCCATGTCTTCAAAATTTATCGCAATTATCTGATTTTCATTTACATTTGTTTCCAGAAGATGATTTCTGTACTGTTCAAGTAAAGTTGACTTTCCGCAGCGTCGGATTCCGGTTACGACCTTTATAATTTTTTCATTACGCCACTGTTTCAGTTTTTCAAGATACTCATCTCTATTTACCATGATATCAACGCCTTTCTATATTCCAATTATAGCATATTATACGCATAAAATCAAGGAATATTCCGAATTGGGAATATTCCTTGATTTTATTTTGCTAAATATTCATACCGGCATTTTTCTCCTGTAGTTCCTGAGAATCCAGAGATATACAGCTGCGAAATACTGTTTTCCGCAGAAGCAAACGGTTTTATGGAATTCGATTATATCTACATAACAAACGATGGAAATGTTTACGGTTACTTTCTTCTAAAGTATTGACACACCCTATTTAATAGGATATAATGTATATGGGTGGTAAAGTTGACAAGAGAGTTTATAATGCTTCCTGAGTTTGAAAAATGTTGGAAGCAAATGAATCTTAATGACGAAGATTTGAAAAGATTACAATCTGAACTACTTCTTAATTCTCAAAACAATCCTGTGCTGAACGCAATGCAATCAAAATCGTAATTGAAAAACTTGAAGAACAGCTGAAAGCAAATAAGGAGGGCAAGTAATATGAACGTATTTGAAAGCATTATGACTGGCTTGAATGAGGCTGTCGAGTATGAAAAAGGCAATATCACAGCAAAGAAATCAACTCTTACTGTTGAACCATTGCCCGAAATGTCTGCTGAAGATATTAAGAGCATCAGAAAGGAAATCGGTCTTACTCAGGCGATGTTCGCTGCTGTAATTGGTGTTTCTACTAAAACAGTAGAAGCATGGGAATCCGGAACAAATCGTCCAATCGGACCTGCAAGAAGAATGCTCTCAATAATTAAGTTTAATCCGGATA
Source organism: Oscillospiraceae bacterium (assembly GCA_030533325.1). Taxonomy (GTDB): domain Bacteria; phylum Bacillota; class Clostridia; order Oscillospirales; family Ruminococcaceae; genus HUN007. Next base: position 8,673 of record JAUNJJ010000082.1, on the reverse strand, counting down.
TTCTAAAAGTTTGTCATGTAATCAGTTGAATATTTATTGTTGCAGGCACAGTTCCAGTCGGAACTGTGTTTTTTATTATAACTGTTCAGGAAATGTTTCCATAACTGATGAAATCCCCTCACTTCATCATCAGAACCGAGACAGTAAAAATATTATCCTCTGTCTCAATCTCCACACTTCCGCCGTATTTTTCGGCGATGCGTGAGATACGTTTCAGTCCGAAGCCGTGGGATGATCTGTCGGGTTTCAGGGTTATAAAGCCTTCTGAAGTTTTCTTTATTTCAGAATAAGGATTTTCGCAGATTATGCAGACCATGTTCATCTGTTCCCTAACTGAAAGCGTTACAAATTTTCTGATGCCCTCAAGTTTCCTGCAGGCTTCGAATGCGTTGTCAAGTATGTTGCTGAAAATGCCGCAGAGGTCGTAGTCTGAAAATCTGCATGATGAAAAATCTGACAGAAATTCTGTATAAATTTTTATCCCCTCTTCGCTGGCAAGGGAGTATTTTTTGAAAAGAAGTGCGTCAAGCACACTGGAACCTGTTTTTACAGGTGGTTTTATCCTTTCGAGTTCATCTGAGACTTCGCCGATATATCTCCGGGCACCCTCCGTGTCACCGGAATCAAGGAGTACTGCTATTGCTGAGAGATGGTTCTGTATGTCGTGACGAATGAACCTTGATTCATTGTACTTGCTGTTTATTTCATCAAAATATTCCTGCTCGGCTCTTTCTGATGCTGAAATAACCGATGAACGTACAACACGGACTGCCAGAAACGCAGATACGGCAAGCAGAACAGCTGCGTACAGCAGGTAAAATGAATACGTGCTGGCATACTCTCCGAATATTTTCACATTTCCGTACTGTCCGAGTATATTTTCCGGTTTCCACAGAGAAATGCAGTTTATTATGCTCCCGTTAAAATACCGCACTGCCTCAGTTACAGCAAATACAGCCAGTCCTGATAATAACATTTTCTTTTTCTCTGCGGAAAATACTGCTGAAGAAATAAAAAACAATGTCATACAGGCTGCAGTTTTGACAGCCGTCCTTAACAGTATAAACCCTCCAAGTGAAATCCTTACAGGGCAAAGCTGAAAAATTCTCAGTGACTGAACCGTTCTGTCAAAATGCCCTGTCTGAAAAATGTAGTCAGCGCAGACAATATTCAGGATATACATCATAAATACTGATACACAGGCCAGAAGTGCGTACCCGAAAAATCCTGTCCGTTTTAATACAGCAGCTGTACCTGACTTCATTCTCAGTGAAAAGACAAATGAACATATCAGAACAGACAGAACAGCAAAAATATCGGTTATTCTGTCATCAAATGCAGTCTTTATCTCTTCATCAGACAAGGGCAGAATTTCAATATTGTCAAGTTTGTAGAACTCCGCTCCGGTGTTCAGGATCTTCTTCTTTGAATCAGCTGAAAAAATTGCCGAGCTGTTCATTTTTTCTGCATTTGCCCTGACGCTTTCAAGATAATCTGAATACGTCTGCGCATATTTCAACTGTCTTCTGCAAAGTTCATTCACCTGAATATTATACTCTGTTTCAGTTAAGGACATATTATACTTTTCAGTAAGTTTCTTAGCTTCTTCCTCCGAAATCTGTCCGTAGTACTGATATTTTTCCTGACTGTCGGAAAGTCTTTTTTTAGCTGTTATGTATCTGTTTAGGCTGTAGTATTCTTCCTGCAGTCTGTTGATTTCACTTTCATATTCACTGCTTTTCAGAGAAGATATGTATCTGTCCGCATTTATAATCATCTCTCTGCTGTAAACCTTTTTTCCATATTCAAAGTATCTGTTCGAATTAAAGCCTGTAAAACTGACAGCTGTGTTTATTACTATGAAAAATACAGCTGTGAAAACAAATATCAGTGTATATCTTTTGCTCTGCATGACACTCCCCCGCGAACGGATTTCATAACTGCGGACATTACGCTTTTTCGTTTTCTTCTGCTCATCGGCAGATTTTTCCCGCCTGTCAGTTCAACGCTGTCGTTTCCGATATTCATTATTTTGGAAGTCTGAACAAAAACGGACAGATATATTTCCGTGAACATATTTTCCGGAAGGAGCGGTATTATTCTGCTTACCGGCTGGACAGTGCTGTACTGAGTGTCCGCAGTGCCGATAACCGCACCTCTTCCGTCAGATTCAATCCACAGAATATCATTTACAGGAACAATTACAGTTTCATCATTTCCGATAGTCAGCGAAACTGTTCCGCGGTTGTATTCGTCCAGAAATCTGTCGAGTACTTTTTCTATTCTGTCATCAAATGTTGATTTTACAATATAGTCATAGGCTGCAACGGAATATCCTTCAACTGCACGGTTTTCAAGTCCGGTAACAAAAATTATCGCCGTTTTCCTGTCAGCCTTACGTATAGCTGCCGCCGTTTCCATGCCATCGGAATTTTCAAGCTGAATATCCAGAAAAATGATATCATATGTATGTTCAGCAAGAGAAGAAATAAGCGGCTCACTGTCCTGAAATACAGATATTTCTGTACTTATTCCATGTCCGGTAAAATATTTTTCAATTCGTTCCTTTAATAGATCCGAATAAACTTTTTCATCTTCACAAACTGCTATTTTCACAACGATACTCCTAAAAACTATATTCCCGCTCCGCCGATAAGATAAACTGCATTTATAAAGTCAGCTCCCGGAATTATCTGAGACACAAGTGACGGAACAGCAAGAACAAATATCGATATTCCCATAGCTGAGGCAGTATCCGGGCAGATTTTGCTTATAAGGCAGCAGACAAGTCCCACTGCACATGAAAAAACTGCTCTTACGGCAAACATAAGTATAAAATATCCGGAAATACTCATATATATCCCGAAGTCACGCATAAACGGCAGACTCTGAACCGGAGATAAGATGTCGTTATAGCCCATGTAATTTTTTATCTGGACAAACTGAATCAAATGCACAGCGGTACACAGCACAGCACAGATAATACACGCCGGCAGAAGTTTTGAAATTCTCACTTTAGCCCGCCCTCTGTATGAGGAGCGGATTGTGTTTTTCATATTGTTCTGTGTGTCATAGGCAAATATCCCGGAAAGAGCACCGACCAATCCTATGAGAATGAAAAGCGATGCACGGTTTTTTGAAGCATTGTCTTTCTGCAAAAGCAGGTCGTACGAATAGGGTCTGATAAGGTCAACGGAATGACCAGTTCTCCTTGTATATGCAAGTCCGCCTCTCATATTTTCCAGTACGGTATCAAGTGCATCAAGTCTTTCCGTTGTTTTCTGAATGTTGTACTGAGTAGTGGAAATCTGCATTCCAACTGTATCCGTCATTTCACGTGACATAAGCTCTTCAAGACGTCTGCGGAAAAAATCAAGCTGTTTTTCAATTTTTTCATATTCCTGTTCTGCCGAAGATACAGTTTCCTCTGTGATCGTACCGTGATATTTGTTATACCATTCTGTTTCACGATAATTTGTTCTGTATAAATAATTATACTTTGAAGCTGAGGATAATGCAAGCAAAAATGCTGCTGTCATAAAAAATATTCCGCCCTGCTTAATCAGAAGCTTATACATCTCCCAGCCCGGAAGTGTTCTCTGAAAAGACAGTTTTTCCACTGCTCTGCTGATTCTGTCTGTTATTTTCCGGAAATAATCCTGTTCAGAGACATATCTTTTTCCATGAATTACATATCCTATAACTACGGCAGCAGCTGCTGTTACCACTGAAATTACACATATTACTGAAAGAACCGGTACAGCCTTCCCGAAAATATTCAGGAAAAAGCATTCAGTGTAATAGCTGTCATATTTAAATGCTGTACAGATATTGATATATCTGAAATAGTTTAACGAAGAAACTGCCGACACAAGTTTGCACAGCAGAAATTCACCTGCAGCAAACACTGCAGAAATGGTGTATGCAAGGCCTGTTCCGAGAACGCTGAGCAGCAGATAGAATACCGTGGCAGTAAGAAATGAAACTAACGCCTTCATTCCGAGCATTCTGAATATGTATTCTCTTATTGTTATATTGTACGGACACTGCATAAACTCCGGAAGAGACTGTATATTTCTAAGAGTATCCGTACCTCCGAACTTCGCAAGCACAGCCACATAATTTCCGCCGTAAAGCAGAATCGTCATAAACACAGCCGAAAAGCCGAGAATTATGATTCTGTAAAAATACAGAGTCCCGCGTCCGAGTTTCGTACTTCTTACTGCCTTTACAAGCCCTTTTTTCCTTTCACTCAGCATATCTGCAGAAATAATCACCATAAATGCAGCAAGGAAAATATCGGAAAGACTGTACTGCAGAAACAGTACTGTTCCCCTGTTATCTCCGTATCTGATATTCTGTATGTCATTTTCAGCATATATTTCTGCAGTTTTCTTTATGCTGTCTGCGGCAAATCCCTCCCTGTACATATTAAGTGAGAGCATGGTTTCGCTGCTGTTTTTTATTTTATCATAGTATTCTTCAAAACCGTCCACATAGCTCTGAAGTTCATCACCCGTTAATGTTATTTCCTTTTCCGCTGAAAATGAGAGAAGAAACAGTCCGGCATTGAGTATAATAAAAATGATTATCAGCAGTATATTTCTCTTTCTGTAAACTCTGATAAATTCACTCATGCTCGTCCCTCCGCATAAAACAGATACACATCCTCAAGCGTTATATCGCTTACACGTTCAAAACTCTCCGGAAGATTTTCCTCCGCTGCACGGAAGGTAAATCCATCTCTCCTTCTTATCGTCTGTCCTTTTCCGTATTTTTCTTTAAGCCTGCACACTTCTTCAAAAGTACCATGATATTCCCCTACCTTGCCAGCAATCTCGTCCATCAGCGCCGAAGGTGAGTCAAACCTCAGAAGTTCTCCCTTTTTCATAAGTATAACCTTGTTCGCTATACACTCGATATCATCAACTACATGAGTTGCGAGGAGTACTGTCCGGTTTTCTGAAATCTCTGCGATGTGGTTCCTCAATCGTATTCTCTCCTCCGGGTCAAGTCCGGCTGTCGGTTCGTCAAGGATAAGTATCTCCGGGTCATCGAGCATTGCTGCAGCAAGGAGAACACGCTGCCTCATGCCTCCGGAAAATGAACCGAGTTTTCTGTGACTGACCTTGTCGAGTCCGACAAGTGCAAGCAGTTCCCTGGTTTGTTTTCTGCATTTTCCGTATCTCATTCCCTTCAGTGAACCGATATACCGCATAAACTGTCCTGCAGAAAAATCCTCATACATTCCCTGAAGCTGCGGAGTATACCCGACTTTTTTCCTGAACCTGCTGCCGTGTGAAAGTATATCCTTTCCTTCATACAGTATCATTCCTGAAGTGCGTTCGATGTTGTCAGTTATAAGATTAAGAAATGTTGATTTTCCGGCGCCATTCGCACCAAGTATTCCGTAAACACCTTTGCCGAGTGTAAGCGTGATATCGTTTAATGCAGTAAAGCTGCCGTATTTTTTGGTAAGATTTTTTATTACAAGCATACTATCACCTACGGATTAATAATTATCGCTGTTACGAATCAGAAACTGGAAAACCCATAATACATTTCACCTGATTCTCCTCCTGATCTTAAATATTTATTCCATTCAGTTACTGTTTCTTCTGTGCTGTATTCTTCTTTCCATACAATGTTTCCTGACAGAAAATTCTCAAGATTACAGGAGTAATATGTTTTTCCTGATATTAACATCTGATTTATGTTGTACTCTTCCCTGTTTCCAATGTATATTTTCCCTGAAGAAAAACTGATTATACTGTATGTTTCACTGTCACCCGGAAGATTATCTGTCGTGAAAATCTCTTTTCCTTCTTCATACATGGTAATGCTTTGTTTTTTCACCGTGTCGTCAGAGGTTTCATAACCGGTAACAAACAGCTTCCCGTCATAAACAGTTTCATTACCCTGTTTTACTTGATATTCCCTTATTCTGTCCATAGTATCCGGATTGAATTCAATTATTACGGATTCAGTTTCATTAATCTCCGAAGTATCTTTGACATACAATTTAGCGGCATCAGCATTTGTAATCACCAGTGAATCATTATCAAATGATACAGGCTCAATATTTTCCGAATCTATTCCGGCTTTGTAGTAGCTGACATGAGAATTTTTCCTGCCGGCAATAAAAATATAATCTCCGCACGGAAAAGTTCTTTCTATCTTTTCACCCCAGAAATCATCATAATTTTTTAAAAGCGTTTTTTCATTATTCTGCAGATTAATCTTATAGTAACCACCGCCTATAAATCCGGAAAATGATGTTGATTCGCTGTAAAGATCAATATTTAAAAAAGCATATCCTCTGTGTATTAAAAGCACCGGATTATTAAACATAATCTTTTTTATATCCATATTGTTTTTTACACTGTATACCGTGCAAATTCTGTCAAGTGCAGAACCGTCACCTGAGACCTTGTACAAAGAAACCAGTATATTCTCTCCGTCACTTTCAGCGCCAAAGAAATACAGTTCATTATTATACATCACAACATTGCTGCAGGCTATATTTTTATATGTTGCCGTACAGGTTTCCCGTCCGTCATGTGGACACTCTGCTTTATTGCAAAGCATAATCTCATTTCCCGTCTCTCTGTCATGGTATCTGAGAAATAAATTTGAAGTATAACCGCCTATGTAATACCCGTTTTCCGTTTCCATAATATTAAGTTCATTCCACACCGCATCACTGTCCGGATAGTTCACCTTTTCCTTTTTCCCCGAGCATCCGCACAGAATCAGGGCAAGGGCTGTGATTAATGCTGCTGTTTTTTTCATGATTTTCGTCCTCCTCTGTGTTTGTTTTCTTTATTATAATATGGATACCATGGAAAGTAAACAGGTTTTGCAAAGGTGGTCGGTTTTTGTGCATAAGTGGTAAAAAAAGAGCACCAGCCGAATGTTTTTTCATTCGTGCTGGTGCTGTATTGTTTTTTAGTTTATTAAAAAGGTATCGCAAGTATACTTCTGCCGGATATTTCTCTTACGGTTGCTGTCACTTTACTATTTTATAAGCAGATTTATCATACTTCATATAGAAAATACCGTATTTGTCCAGATCTGATACGGATACTTTGCCGCTTTCAAGTGCCTCAGTAATCATCATTGTGCTACCGTCTGAAAATCTGCATTCTATATAGTTAGAAATGACATTCAGAAAAACATATGTATAGTCATCATCCGTATAAAACACTTCTTCTGCAGCAGGTACATCCATATTGTTCAGCATTGTCAGATCTACAATCTCAGTCAGAACAGCATCTGTTTTGCCGGAAACAGCCTCAGCCTTAAGATTTACAGGTTTGGTTTCATCCATATCTTTCAGGAGTTCTGCAGGTACAGTTATGAGAATGTTGTAGTAACTCATATCATCAGTCATCCATCCATTGCACGGATATTTTTCATCGATGTATACTGTAATGTTATTTCCTTCAATTTCGAGATGATTAAAATTCACTTCTATACTGCCTGAATATTCTTCAACAAATAAATATATCATTCTGTTTCCTTCATTAAAAAAGTCACAGTTATTTCTTTTCATTGCTAAATTTATAAGGTCTTCAGCTATATTTTTACTATAGCTGTTACACTCTCTAACTATATTGAAATCCGGTTCAGAACTAATCAGCGAAACAGTAATCTTTTCATCTGTAACGCCTGAACCAGTATGACTTGTTAAAACGGAACATGCTGTGTCGTTGAGTATATAGGTATCTTTCTGTACATTAGATTTAGCAGTGTCTGTATTATCCTGATTGTTTTCATCTGAAGCAGAATCCAGTGACACAATAACCTTTGAAAGATACTGTCTGATTCTCGCGAGATCTGAAAGTGCAGCTTTTCCGTCCCTGTCCACGTCAGCTGCCTTAAGCTGTGCTTCAGCGAGTCCTTTTCCGTCAGCAAGCGCAATGGATAATACTGAAAGGTCTGTAACATCTACTTTTCCGTCACCGTTTACGTCCCCTGCTTCATTTACTGTACTGATTTCGTCGCCGGTAACTTCAGCACTAACGGCTGACAGAGCGGATGCTGATACAATTGACAGAGACAATATTAATGCTACTATTTTTTTCATATAAACCACTCTCCTGTTTTTTAAGAATATGAAATGCTTCTCATAGGCATAAGCGGAATAATATTTCATTCAATTTATTCCCCTACAAATAAAGTGTTCATTTATCCTTAAAAGTGACAGTCATAAATATATTTTGGAGATTTTCACAAATATACCGTGCGTTTTCACTGTATATTTTCCGCAACGCACAAACGTTTTTGCCGTATGAAGTTTAGGTCCCTGTGCTGGTGTCATTGATTTTATACCTGATCTGAATACTGAATTGCATCGTAAAGCATATTTCAGTACATTTTAGTGTAATCATTGTAAGCAAATTGCAAATATTTTTATGACCCAAATAATTAAAAACACCTATTGACATATACGATAATATCGTATATAATACTTTACATATTTCAGTGCCTGTTTTAATTCCGTGTGGAATTTATCAAAATTTTCATCCGGTATTGTGGGTTCAAAATGCACTTAATAAAAAAAATCCCTTAATCAAACGGGTTCAAATACCTCATTTGATTAAGGGTTTTTATTTTTAGTCTTCAGGTGCGTAAACAGTCTCGCCCATCTTCACTCTGCATGACTTTCCG
>JAUNJJ010000237.1 GCA_030533325.1 Oscillospiraceae bacterium | reverse complement strand
TGTATACACGCCCGTTTTCATCCTCCGCAAGTACATCGAGGGTTACTGAATGTGTGAGTTGGTACTCCTTCTTAATTATACCATGATCCGAACCATAGAACAATATTTGTTTCAGTGTTTTCTGCAGTAATTTCATCATAGCATATCTGAAACCCGTTTGTCTATAGTTTCGCCCTAAGAGGTGATTTTTTCTCATAATATGGTAATTTGCAGAGCGAATAATTTTTCAGGAATAAATTAAGACGAAACTATCTTAGGCATGTCAACTAGTCAGGAATCATTGAAGTAGTTTATTCTAAAAATTACCGCAAGCAGAAAAGCAGCTCCCCGAAACTCCGGGGAACTGCTTTTTCTGTTTTTCATGAATAAGGGTATTTGAATTATTTTTTATTTCAAACCATTTCTTATATTTCTCAGAACAAATATTTCATTCTCTCAACTGAGTATGTCATTTTCTGACCTTTATACAGTTCATTCGGCACATCTACAAATACCGGTCTCGCATCACAGGTCTGGTATTCAAGACCATTGTCTCTCTGATATGTTCTGAGTGCTATTTCTTCATCTGTAATGGTTGCATCAAGCACAAAAAGATCTGTACTTCTTGCCAGCAGACAGTCAAGATAAACGATGAGAGTATTATTTGTAAAATATTCTTCTGTGTATTTCAATGCAGCATCTTCAGGAAGCTTTGTTACATCAACATACTCCTTGAATTCCTCATAGCTTTCAATTACATCAGCATAAGTTTCAATGCCATCATTCATGATACTTAAATCATGTTTGTAATTATGTATGAAATCATGTTCCGGTGAGATTATGTCTTTTTCATTAAAAGCTCTTACTTCAGCAACAGAATACTGGTCAGCGTCAGCGTCTCTTAATGCATACTGATCAGGTATGACTATATACTGTTTCAATCTTGCAAGGTCAGCAAGATTTATTGTACCGCTTCCGTCAATATCTGCTGCCGATCTGTTTACACTTTCCAGATGGTTTTCACCGATAAGTGCAAGAGCAAGTACAGACAAATCCGTAACGTCAACCTTTTCGTCATTGTTGATATCACCTATGCTGTATTTTATACTGTCGGTATCAACATATACCATTGCCGGTGCAACCGGTTCCGGCTTGTCGTATGCTGAAATACCGTTTACTCCTGCGTACTCGATTTCTTCCATTTCACTTATTTTGGATACCGCATCAAGTATCTGCTGCTTGTCATCTTCCGCAAATTTCAGAAGAAGTATCTGTCTGTTATTGACTTTATCTTCCGGTGAATAGGATAAATCCTCTACTTCAGTGATTCCCTCTACTCCGAAGAATTCAGGTTCCCATACTTTTCCGTCTGAACTGTACTGATTCTTGATTACAGCAATAAGTCTGTCTCCGGAAAAGTTTGAATCAATGCTGGTTCCTGCAACATCGATATTGCCGTTTGAATCTACATCTCCGGTCATATTTTCTGTTCTGTCGGAAACAGGTATGTAATCAGGAGAATCACCAGTACCACGAAGCCCGGTAGTTTTATAAATATTCACTCTCAGTTTTACAACATCCATCTGAGTTGTATTTTCCACATCAGGATAATTAATCGTAAAATAATCCTCATTATATGTGCAAGGTACTATTTCAGCAGTTATTCCGGATTCAGACACTATTTTTTTGATATCCTCTGCTGCCTTTTCCGGATATTCTACATTATAATATTTACGATAACTGTACTTATTATCTGAAAGTGCTGCACTTTCAAATTTCGATGAAACATAATCTCCTTTTTTCTGAAGATCAAGACAGATTTGTTCTGCTAAATCTTTTGTAAGGTAATGAAATCCGCTTATATTGATTCTGTCCAGAGCTTTGACTTCATCATTTTCATCTACATATGATTCTACATTTTCAACATAATTCAGTGCTAAAGAATTATCAGTTAGTTTATAAGTCTCATCCAGATAGGATAATCTGTCTGCTCTGTCTTCATTTCCGGTATGTTCTACATATATTTCAAAAGCTACCGGTGAACATGTTAGATAATACAAAGGAGTTTTGTTGAGCAGTTCAGAGTTATATTCTCTTCCTTCGGCTGTGCTGTTATCGTATTTTACTGTATCAAAAGCATAAAGCTTATTTTCTTCTATATCACAATCCCGGCATATCAGACCTCCGTTAAGCGGATTTCTGCCTCTGTCTATTTCATAGAAGAAATTCTTTATATCTTCATCTGTTATTTCAACAGCACCATCTATTGCTCCTGTACAATACATGTCTCTTACACTCATACCATACTCAGTATCATACCGATTATCTTCCATATCCTGTGCAGATACATTGCATGATAAAGCTGATGACACCATTGCAACTGCAGCGACAAATGAAATCATATTTTTTACTTTCATAAGTATCCCTCCGTTTTAGAGTAATGAATTACCATAAATAAATCTGTAAATATCCTGATCGATTCTTACTGCACGATTAAAGTCCGTAAATCCATTAACATATTTACTTGCAATTCCCAATACTGATATCTGCGAATTCTCATCTTCAATATAAACCGGAACACCATACTGTCCGCTTACTTCGCCAAATCCAGCTGTATAATTGATGAATCACACATTCAGTTCACTCCTAAAAACAATAAATATATGATATGTATTGTTTTCTGCACTAATTATATCATTTTTCTTTAGGAAATTATATTCATAATATTTCTAAATATTATCAATATTTCTTGTAAGTTTTGCAATATATTTTCCAGCATCAATTAAAAATTCAGAATATCAATAATCTCCGAGACACTTGTCCTGAACCAAATCTGTTTTTACATTTTCACGGACGGCGGAATTAACATATACAATAAACGGTGATGATATATTAAGTCATAAGGATAAATTTCTTTATAGTTTTCATATATTTTTCTATTCGTTTACTAAGACAATTTTTTGTCTTTTGTGATATATTTTCTGAAAAAATTTTAAAAAAATTACCGTAAACAAAAATGCAGTTCCCCGAGAATCCGGGAAACTGCATTTTCTGTTTTTTGTGAATATATTTACTCACTCAGTTAA
>JAUNJJ010000236.1 GCA_030533325.1 Oscillospiraceae bacterium | reverse complement strand
ACTTCAGTATTATATGGAATTGTACATCGGATAAAATCTTCATCTATCTCGAACACCTCTTTACCGTATTTGCTTATAATCGTAGGAATTCCGTGACCAGTGTGTTCTGTAAGTCCCATGTTTAAGAAAATTCGCATTAATGTGGAAAGCCTCCGTTCTGTCTGTGAATTTATGTCCCGTTTTACCTCAGTCTGTTTACTTATATTATATTATCATAGTACATGAAGTCAGTCAACAAAAAAATTTTTTAAACACAAAAAAATTTTGAAACTTTTCGGTGTTTTGAAAAGTGTTATTAATATAAAAGATGAAAGGAGTGCCTGGTTTTACCATGGCGAATACGACTATGAAAAAACAAATCAGAAAAATTACGGCATTATGTTCAGCATTAACAATGATGGCAGGTCTGACCGGAAATATTCTGCCTGAAATCAGCGTAAAAATACACGCTGAAACATCGGATTCTTCAGCAGAATGTCCTTCTGTAAAAGAAGAGGCATGGACACTTGAAAACGGTGTTCTTACACTCGTAACACCTTCAGGTCTGAATTTTGAAAATATGTATTCCGAAAGCGATATTAACCATGACTGTGCTCCCTGGAGCGAATACAGGAAATACATCACAGAAGCAGTAGTTGAAAGTGAATACAGCTATGTACCCGGACACGCATTCGGGGAATGTGAAAACCTGAAGAAAGTATCCCTTCATGATGATATTGAATACTTCCACGATTATGCATTTGAAAACTGCACATCACTTGAAGAAATAACCCTTCCGAAAAAACTTGAGAGACTCGGCACAGAATGCTTCAAAGGATGCACTGCTCTGAAAAAACTTGAGCTTCCTGCATCGCTGTCATCGTTCGCTATGAGTGAAATTTCCGGTTCAGTAGTAACTGAACTTATCTTTGACAATCCTGACTGTGAAATAATTTCTGACTGCTCAGACTACAGCAAGGATATAGTGATAAAGAGCCGTTCAGGTTCAGCGATACAGAAACAGGCAGAAAGCCTTGGTTTAAAGTTTGAAGCAGCAGAAGTTAATTCAGAAATAAAAGGAACTGTCGGTGAAAATGCTGAATGGAGTTTAAAGGACGGAACTCTGACGGTAACCGGCAGCGGTGAACTTTATTTCGGACCGCCAACAGACAACACAGTTGCACCTGACGGAACACCTCTCCCGGGTATAATCGAACCTGCCCGGGCACCATGGAACGATTTTTCATCGAGAATAACTGATGTTGTTATCAGTGAAGGAATCAAAAATATCCCTGACTGGACATTTTTCGGAACAGTGAATATCAGGAGTGTCAAGCTTCCTGACACTTTGGAGCAAATAGGCGAAATGGCATTTGCTGACTGTCTTAAGATAGATGAAATCATTCTTCCTGAAAGTGTAAAGGAAATCAGACAGGACGCTTTTTCAGGCAATTCTGGTATTACAGTTAAAGTTTACAGTGACAGTTATGCACTCCAATATGCACAGGAAAATAATTTAAAATATGAAATAATTGATAAGGAAGGCGCTCCTTCATCTCCTGATATCACCCCGGATGATCCGGACGGGGGCGACGAACCGATAACCCATCTTCCTGAAAAATTAATGCCTGGTGACATAAACGCAGATAACAAACGTGACATCACAGATCTTTCAATGATTTCACTTTACTGTATAAATGAACAGCATTTTGCTGCGGTACAGTTTGATGCAGCAGACCTTGACAGAGATACAAAAGTTACTCTTGCCGACCTTGCATATTACAGACAGTACATCAGCCATATAAATAATATTTTCCAGAAAAATTCTGAGCCTTTGTCTGTATCCGATGTTATTGAACTTTCAAATAAAGAAGAAATAAACTGGTCTGACCTGGACAGCTATTACTTCGAACAGGAAACAGCTTCAGGAACTATTGTTAAGAGAAGTTACAGTCTCGATAACGGACTTACTCTCACAGTTACCGGAAAAAGTCTTGATGAAAAACCGGAATCGGTTTTCCTGAGCAGTCCTTACGGCGAAACAAACGGTATTGATATAAGAGAGAAGAATGTAGCTGAATACCTTAATCAGCCGGTTCTGGCAATTGTTTATGAAAATTATGCGTGGCAGCCGACACAGGACATTACCGTTGTCAATGGAATGGGCGAAATGTTCTTCAGAGCTTCAGAAGATGAAGAACAGTTTCTTGATTTACATTCAGAAGGCGTTTCATCAAATGAAACTACTGTATCCGGATTAAAAAATATACTGGATACTGCTGAACTTCAGGTAAAGGAAACAATACCTCCTGAAATAATGTCAAAAATATACAGTACTATGAATTCCATATATTCATATACTTCTGAATCCCTGCCTTCTTTCACAGATGAGTACCATCTGTCATATGACTACGGAACAGATTCGCTTTATCTCATAAGACAGAACTCTCTTGTCAGCATTTCCGCGCTTGGAGACGTATGCAGAATCCGCAATGATGAAGCTTCAAAAGAACTTGTCGATATTCTTGTTAATTCCGGATATTACTTTGATGAATCCGGATATAAATATTATCAGGAAAACAAGAACAAAACCTCATACTCTTCAAAATACAACGGCAGAATAATATATACAACCGGAGAAAAATTTGATTTCGGCGGTACTCCGTATATGACTTATCTGAATTACGGTAACTACGGACCGGAAGAAGAAATCGTTCAGTTTATAAGAACTGAGGAAGAATACAGAAATCTGATTGAAAAAGCCGAAACAAATCATCTTGATGCCATTTCAAAAGCAGCAGATATCCCGGAAAATTATTTTGAATCAGGTAACAGAATGATATGCGTTCAGTTTAAGTCGGCAGACAAGGATGCTAAATTCAAAGGGCTTGAATTTTCACGCGAGTATCCGAACAGATTTACTGTAAACAGTGAATTCATCAGTCCGTCCGAAAACGATAAGGAAGTGAGATATTACAATATGCTCATATGTATTCCTTCAGCTGTTATGGAAAACATTGAAAATGAAGAAAATATTGAAGTGATACTGAACTGATTCATCGATACAGGTAAACGGTAACACCATGCTATTATAGTGAAC